>CAYOMG010000059.1:0-6772 GCA_964404995.1 uncultured Planctomycetia bacterium
GCTTACCCAGCGAGACGAGGATGGGAGAATTACTCGCCATGGTTTTTATACTTGGAGCTGGGAGAATTTTGTATATTCTAATAAAGGAAGATTAGTAGATTCCGTGGAGAACCCAACTAAAATTACCCTAGATAGTCCTGAAGCAATAGAAGGTCTACAATTTTATGTAGATCTCATTAAGAAATATGAAGTAGCTTTATCTCCACTCGGTTTAGTAGATTTAGGTATGGATGTTCAGATGATGTTTATGACTGAGAGATTAGCTATGTTTGGTTCAGGAATATGGGAGACTCCAGCTTTAAGAAAGATTGAAGATTTTGAGTGGGATGTAGTTATGTTTCCTAAAGGTCCGGATGGAATAAGAGCATTTGGGACAGGGGGAACTGGATATAGTATTCTTAGGAGTACAAAACATCCAGAGTTGGCTTGGGAAGTAGTGAAAGCCTTAACCCAAGATGAAGCTCAGATAAAACTTGCTAAAACTGGACTTGCCCAGCCAGCTAATAAAGAAATTGCACAAGGGCCTTATTGGGGAAAAAGCCTCCTTCCTCCAAAAAATAAGGGTATGCTTAATGAGGCTGTAGAATATGTTGTCTATGAACCATTTCATCCAAGATGGATGGAAATTAGACATAAATATATTGTTCCGCAATTAGATTTAGTTTTTCTTGGGATAAGATCAGTAGAAGAAGCTATGAGAGAGATTACCTTACGGGGGAATAGGATCCTTGAAGAGACTAGGTAAGGCTACTTTAAATAGTTTCTGCTACTCCCAGGAAGGTTAATATAAATTTCAGAAAAAACTTCACAAAACTAAAAAACAAGGAGGTAGCAATGCCAATGGACGCACAAAAATTAGAAGATGAAATTCTTAGTGATAGAGAACGAAAAAATTTATCTATCCTGGAACTTATCAGAAGAAGAGGTCCTCTAACTAGAACAGAAATTTCTAAAGAGACTGAACTAAACATTGTGACTGTTTCAAATTATATCAATAGCTATATTCAGAGAGGATTGGTAATTGAAGGAGGATTGGATATTTCTACCGGAGGCAGAAGACCGGTTATGGTTGAACTTAATCCCAAGGCTGGGTTTGTAATGGGTGTAGGTTTAGACCTTTTTAATTTGATTGGGCTATTGACAGATCTTCAAGCAAATGTTTTAGTGAGGGTTAAAAAGCCAAGACCGCATGGTTCAGATGAGATTATAATTTCAGCTATTGCAGATGTGGTGGATGAGCTTATAAAGAAATCTGAATTAGAGCCTGATAAGATTAAAGGTTTAGGTGTAGGACTTCCCGGGATAGTAGATAGAAGAGTTGGAACCGTAAGATGGCCAGAGCAGATGAGCAGTATATATATTTCAGCTGTAAAGAATATGTTAGAGCAGAGATTTTCCATACCAACTTTTATTGAAAATGACGCTACAGTAGCTGCATCTGGAGAACGTGATTTTGAGTTAGAAACAGGTGTTAAGGATATTCTGTTTATGTATTCAGGCGTTGGCTGTGGTATTATAATAAATGGTCAGATTTATCATGGTGCAAATGGATGTGCTGGTGAATTAGGCATTTTCGGCTTGAGTGAGGAGGAGAAACGCAGGTGGGGTGGTTTTTCTCGGTGGCAGGCTGATTTAGGGTTAGTATCTGCAGCGAAAGAAGTCATATCTAAAGGGGAGAAGACAAAGATTTTGGATTTAGCAGGCGGAAATGTTGATAACATAACTATGAAAACTGTGATAGATGCTTTAAAAGAAAATTGTCCAATAGCTGCTCGTTTAATTGAAGAAGCGGGGAGAGAGTTAGGAATAAAAATTGCATACCTAACCAATTTTTTAAATCCGGAAGTAGTAATAATTGGTGGTGGTATAGAAAGAGCAGGTAGTCTGCTTTTAGACGCAATAAAGAATACCGTTCGTTCTAAAACTTTTGAGGAAGCTTCTACCGTGGTAAGGATTATTCCTACCCAGTTAGGTGAAGATTCAGTAGCTTTAGGTGGAGTGAGTTTAGTAATTCAGGAAATATTTACTCGCGTGATGATATAAAGTTCTTTCCAAAATCTATAGAAAGAGAAAGAACTTGATTACACAGATTTCAGATAGATTACACAGATTTTTCTTGAGGTATAAGAAAGTATAAATCATACCCCGCCTGACGGCAGTCAGGGGCAGGCTTGTCGGCAGACAGGTCGCAAGGAATAGTCCTGAGTCCGCCACCGAACTTTGGCGGACGAAGTTTCTGTGTTAATCTTGTGGGTTGAATATTTACATAAATGGTAAATTAAGGGGTAAAATTTCAATTCCCTGTCTCCCCCCTTGTGCCAATAATGTTGGTGCAAGGGGTTTTTGTTTTGATTTTAAATTTATTCCCAGCTAATCTGTGGAAACAGTAATTTTTAGCGGAAGTTAAACATGGATTCGAAACTTTTCTATAGAACTCGGGTAAAATCTAAAAATTCAGTCTCATTTGAGCTAACTTACAAAGATACAGATCTATTTATATCTTGCAATAGAAATTTAACTTCACAGGCAAAAGTTGCAACTATTAAATATAGAACCCAAATAGAAAATTATATTAAAAGACACTCTGAATTTCAACACTCTCTCTTACCAATAGTGGCAAAAAATTCAGCACCTTTAATTATAAAAAAGATGATCCAGTCCTCACGAAAGGCAAAAGTAGGGCCAATGGCATCTGTAGCAGGTGCTATTGCAGAATTTGTAGGAAAAGAGCTTCTTAAATTTTCTAAAGAAGTTATTGTAGAAAATGGTGGAGATATCTTCTTAAAAATTGATACTCCTAAAAAAATTGGGATATTTACAGGTGCTTCACTTTTTGCTGAAAAACTTGGTATAATAATAAATCCTGACTTTTCTCCTTGTGGTGTATGCACTTCTTCTGGAACCATAGGACATTCTTTAAGTTTTGGAAAGGCGAATAGCGTGACTGTAATTTCTAAATCCTGTATTTTAGCTGATGCAATTGCTACGGCTTGTGGTAATGTTATAAAAGATGATAAGAATATAAGAAAAGGATTAGAATTTGCGAAGACAATTAAAGGTATATATGGTATTATAATTATAATAGATAAATATATAGGTAGTTGGGGTAACTTGCGGTTAATAAAACTTTAAGGTAGTATCAAATAAAGTATGAAAGAATAAAACACAGAAATCACAGAGGGAAAAATAAGTTTTCTCTCTTTAATAGGGGTAGAGTAAAAATGGGAAAAAGAACTTTAGTATTAAAATTTCCTCAAAAGCTTGTAGATCAACCTATAACATATAAACTGGTAAAAGATTATAATCTTAAAATAAATATTCTTCAGGCAAAGGTTACTCCTAAAGAAGAAGGTACTTTGGTACTGAGAATAGAAGGACCTGAAGAAAAGATAAAAGAGGGGATAGGTTATTTAGAAAAGGTTGAAGTAAAAGTTCAACTGCTTGTTCAGGATATAGAAGTAAATATAGATAAATGTACAGATTGTACCTATTGTGTTCCGTTATGTCCTGTGCAAGCCTTTAGTGTAGACAGAAAGAGTATGAAAATAAATTTAGATAAAGAAGAATGTATTGCCTGCGGTATATGTGTAGATATATGTCCATATGAAGCCGTAGAGCTAAAATTGGGCTAAAAGAGCTATACAACGAAGAGCGATTTTCCTTGACAGATATTAGATAAAGTGATAAAGTTTTGAAAGAGTAGGCCTTTTAAACTGGTCCAGAGAGACCAGAAAAGGAGAATGTATGTATTTAATCCAAAAGTATTGGCCTGTCCATAAATATTGAAAAAGGATAGGCTGTTTTTTTAAATGAGACCACAATTTATGAAACATAGTGAACGTAAATTGTATGGCCGAATTTAACCCCGTTAGAGATTGAAATAGAAAGTTTATGTAGCAGAGGGTTACCTATTATGGATGATTCTATCAATTTTAGAGAAAAAGCGAGGATATTAGATGAAGAAGGTATGAGACGAGTTATTATAAGGATGACGCATCAAATATTAGAGAAACATAATGACTTACAAGGTGTGGCTATTATTGGAATAAGAACTCGGGGAACACATTTGGCTCGAAGAATAACTAATTTAATAGAAGAGATTACAAAGCAGAAAGTATTGTTAGGAATATTGGACATTACTCTCTATCGAGATGATTTAACTACTATAGCTGAACAACCAGTAGTTCATAGTACACAAATAAATTTTGATATAAATCAAAAGAAAGTAATCTTAATTGATGATGTTTTATTCACGGGTCGAACTATACGTGCTGCTATGGATGCATTAATAGATTTTGGAAGACCAAAATATATTCAACTGGCAGTGTTAGTTGACAGAGGACATAGAGAATTTCCTATAAGACCAGATTTCACGGGAAAAAATCTCCCAACATCCTTGAGGGATATTGTGCAAGTAAGGCTTAAGGAAATAGATAGAGTTGATGAGGTAGTTATTGAAGAGAAAGTAAGTGAAGACACAATTTAGCGCAGCTCTAAAAGAGCAAGCTAAATTGTATGTCTGAATTTATCCCCCCTGTTTTCTTTGTGAAAACAAAGAAGGGGGGATAACCCGCTACTGAATCAATGGCGGATGCTGGCTGAATTTACCCCTCACTCAGCAACCCATAGCTCTCTTTCAAGTTGGCTGAGTGAGGGGTCTAATTCGCACAAATAACTTATGTCGGAGCATTCTAAGATAATGCTCCATAAGTTATGTGCTCATTGAAGAGAGTTGCTGAGGAGTAGATAGATGGAAGTTATTTGGACCAGAAAACATTTATTGGGATTAAGAGAGCTTTCCAAAGAAGAGATAGAGATTATTCTTAAACAGGCAGTGTCATTTAAAGAAATTTCTACCAGGCCTATAAAGAAAGTGCCTACTCTTAGAGGAAAAACTGTAGTTTGCCTTTTCTTAGAACCTTCTACCAGGACAAGAACTTCATTTGAATTAGCCGCTAAAAGATTAAGTGCAGATACCATAAGTATATCATCTTCTACAAGTAGTATTTTAAAAGGAGAGTCACTTAGAGATACTGCCCGTAATATCCAGGCTATGAATATTGATGTAATAGTAATAAGACATTCTACTCCTGGAGCAGCTCATATTTTGGCAAAAAGCGTAGATACCTCTGTGATAAATGCTGGAGATGGCTCTCATGAACATCCTACCCAAGCTCTACTTGATATATTTACTATTAAAAAGAAGAAACAAAGAATCGAAGGTTTAAATGTAAGCATAATAGGAGATATTAAAAATTCAAGGGTTGCAAGGTCTAATATATGGGGACTTAATAAATTGGGAGCGAAAGTTAGGATATGTGGCCCTGCTACACTTATTCCTGTAGATATTGAAAAGATGCAAGTTGATATAACTTACAATTTGGATGAAGCGATAGAAAATGCAGATGTTTTAATCGTTCTACGAATACAAAAAGAAAGGCAGATTGAAGGACTTTTCCCTTCCATAAGAGAATATACTATGAATTTTGGCATAACGCTGGATAGATTAAAAAAGGCAAAGAAAGATTTGTTAATATTGCACCCCGGACCGGTAAATAGAGGAATAGAATTAGCATCAGAAGTAGCTGATGGTCCTTATTCTGTAATTTTAGAGCAGGTTACTAATGGATTAGCAATAAGGATGGCCATATTGTATCTCCTAATAGGGAAGTCTACATAGCACATAACAGAAGACAGAGGACAGAAGACAGAAGACAGAAGACAGAAAAAGATCTGACATCTGACTTCTGATGCATGTAATTTGTGTATTGTATATTGTAATTTAGGAAAGCTTTCTACTTTTTATCTTAAGAGGAGCAAGAATGAAAATGTTAATAAAAGGAGGGAGAATAATAGACCCTTCTACCAGGATAGATGCAGTAAAAGATGTTTTAATACAAGATGATGAAATTTTAGATATAGATAAAAATATTAAGATTGAACAATCCTTCGAAATAATAGATGCAACAGGAAAAATAGTTGCACCTGGGCTTATAGATATGCATACTCATCTCCGCGAACCTGGGCGTGAAGATGAAGAGACTGTATATACTGGCACACGTTCTGCAATTGCTGGTGGTTTCACTACGGTCTGTTGCATGCCTAATACTAATCCTCCAATTGATGATCAAGGAATAGTAGATTTTATATATAAACAAGCAGAGACAGCAGGCACTGCGGAAGTTTTCCCTATAGCTTGTATAACTAAAGAAAGAAAAGGAGAAACTATTACAGAAATGTTAGAGCTGAAAAAATCTGGTTGTGTGGCTTTTTCTGATGATGGAAATTGCATCCAAAATGCTTTTGTTATGAGACAGGCTCTTGAATATTCACATATGTTAAATGTGCCTATAATAAGTCATTGCGAAGATGTTATATTGTCTAATAAAGGGCTAATAAATGAAGGATACACTTCTACCGTATTAGGGCTTGCTCCCATCCCCTACATCTCTGAATCATCAATAGTTGCCAGAGATATTCAACTGGCTAAGTTTACTAAAGCTCAGCTCCATATTGCTCATGTGAGTTGTGCAGAGTCTGTAAAGTTAATAAAACAGGCAAAAGAAGAAGGAATTAATGTAACCTGTGAAACCTCACCGCATTATTTTACTTTAACTGAAGAGGCAATATGTGATTTTGATACGGATACTAAAGTTAACCCTCCTCTTAGAACCCAAAAAGACATAAAGGCGATTAAGGAAGGTTTAAAAGATGGAACTATAGATGTAATCGCTACCGATCACGCTCCTCATGCAGATTTCGAGAAAGAATT
>CAYOMG010000060.1:0-6707 GCA_964404995.1 uncultured Planctomycetia bacterium
GTTTTCTGATGGTGTTTATTCCAGAATCTTTACCCTATCTTTCCTTCTTATTCTAACTCTTTCTGTGTCTGAAATTATAGTAGCTGAACACATATTTTGATATACTCTTTCGACTCTTGCTTTAGCTAAAAGTTCATCTGCCCTATATATTCCCAGTATCATTCCAACATCAACTTCATCCTTACCTAAATTTACTATTATAAAGTCAAATTCTCTATTGACAATTATCACTTCTGGTGGTAATTCCACTCTTGGCTTTACTACAACCCTTTCAAGTTCTACTTGCATCCCTCTAATCGCATGTTCCAAACTCTCCTCAAGCTCCTCTTTTGTCTTTTGCAACTCAGCTAATTGTTCACTTAGCCGTTTTTGCTCCTGTTCCGCTTCAGTTAATCTCTTCAGCAACTCAAGTTTTCCTATTCTTTCATATTCAAACTCATCTATTAATTTTCGGGTTATTTTTTCTCTTTCTTCCAGTCTTGCTCTTAAAGTATCTGAAGTTAGTTTTTCTTTTTCAAAATTTTGAACTAACTCATCTACTTTTAGTTTAATTTCCGAGAATCGTTCTTGTACTACTTGCTTAGCGGATTGAACTTGTTGAAGATTCTCTTCTAAGTCCTTCTTCTCTCTTATTACCTCTTCCAACCTCTGCTCTGCTATTATCCGTTTATCTTTTTCTGCCTCTCCAATTATAAATAATCTCACTACTAATCCTAAAGATAATATACACATAGTTCCCAAAAGAAAAGTAATAGATTTAAAAAATTTCATTTTAAAAAGACCCAGCAAGATGTCAGAAGTTTCACATGCTTCATGCCACAAGCTACAAGCTTCAAGTCTAAAAGTTATGTAGCCTGTAGCGTGAAGCCTGAAGCCAGTAATTTATCTTCTGTCTTCTGTCCTCTGTTTTCTGTTCTCTAAATCAAATTGTTTAAACTAGTTTTTTCATATCCTCTGGCAAGGTACTTCCAAATTCTATAAATTTTTTTGTGTGTGGATGCAAAAATCCTAAATTGCTCGCATGAAGAGCTTGTCTGTTAATTAATTCAGATTTACTGCCATATTTAATATCACCTAAAATTGGATGCCCGATAGAATAAAGGTGAACTCGTATCTGATGTGTCCTGCCAGTCTCGGGAATTATTTCTAATACACTGTACTCATTTTTGCGTTTTAGTACTTTATAATAGGTAACAGCATGTTTACTTTTAATGAAGGAAATGCCTAATTTTGTTCTATCGCTAGTAAGTCTTCCTATTGGCTTATCTATTTTTCCTTCGTCAAACTCTACGCCATCCTTAACTATTCCAATATATTTACGGACAACTTGACGATTTTTAAACTGGTTAGCTAAATTCCTATGAATCGTATCTGTCTTAGCTACCACTAAAAGTCCTGACGTTTCCTTATCTAATCGATGAACTATGCCCGGCTTTAACTCTCCATTTACATTAGATAAATTATTTGTATGATATAAAAGAACATTCACTAATGTATCTTTATAGTTTTTAGGAGCAGGATGAGTTACCATGCCGGCAGGTTTATTTACTACTAATAGAAATTTATCTTCATATATTATATCTAAAATAATTGGAGATGGTAATACCCATATTTTTTCCTTAAATATTACCTCGGCATAAATTTGCTCGCCATACCTTAATTTGTGATGGCTTTTTACAGGTTTCCCATCTATAACTACCTTCCCATCTGCAATTAACTTTTGTATATATGTCCTAGATAAACTCTTAGATAATCGATTCACCAGATATTGGTCAAGTCTTATTCCTTCATCCTTTCCACCGACAATAAATTTGTATCTTCGCATCTTATTTATTTTTAAACAATTTAAAGGCTAAAATCCCAATTCCTATTGTAATAGAAGAATCTGCCAGGTTAAAAACTGGCCAGAATAAAAAATTTAAAAAATCTATCACATATCCTAACCTTATTCTATCAATAAGATTACCTATTGCCCCGCCCAATATTAAAACCAACCCTAATTGAAACCAGAAATCTCTATTTCTAAAAATTCTTTTACTTCTATACAATAATATACTAATTATTATTATAGAAAGAATTGAAATGATTATTAAAATAAATGTAGTATTTTGAAATAAGCCAAAAATGGCTCCAAAGTTTTTTACTAAACTGATATAAAAAAAACCTTCCACTACAGGAAGATGTTGAGCAAGATCTAAATTTTTAGAAATTACAAATTTAGAAATTTGATCAGCAAAAATAATAAAAAATGTTGTCGTAATTATCCACATCAAGTTAGTCTCACTTGTACAGACAGATTAGCACAGATAACTACCCGCAGATTACCACAGATTCGATACTTTATCTGTGCCCATCTGTGATTATATAATTTCATAGACAATCAAGGAGTTTCTTGCTCAGCTTCTTTTTGGCATTTAAGACACAAGCTAGCATATGAGATAGCTTTTAACCTACTCTTTTTGATTTTTTTATTACATTTCTCACATATACCGTAATTTCCTTGCTCAATCATTCTTAACGCTTCTTCTATTTTATATAATGTTTCCTGTTCGGAAGAAGCTAAGTTTAAAAACATATCTCTTTCGTAATTATCGCTGGCTACATCAGCCATATGGAAACCATACCCGGATAAATCCCCTGAAGCATCTTTTAAAGATTTTCGCAATGTAGCTTTAGATATATGCTTAAGTTCTGCCATCAATTTAATCTTTTCATCTATTAACAGTTTTTTGAATTTTTTTAATTCATTTTTATTCATGTTTTTTCCTCCTGGTTAATTCTTCCATAACTTTTTTGCATCTATCGCAAATATCTGGATACCCCGGGTCTTTGCCAATCTCCTCTCTCCAATTCCAGCAACGGAGGCATTTAGAGCCCTTTGCTTTATTTATTTCAACTATAAGTTCCGATGATAGATTTTTGTAGTTGATCAATTTTATCTCGTCAGAAAGCCTTGTTTTTTTACCATTCCCGAGTTTTCTAACAAGATTAACCTTAGACACGATAAGCAAAGTTTCTAAGTCATCTTTATACTTCTCTAAAAGATTCGATAGATTAGGTATAAATATATAAAGATTAACTTCTGCCTCTAAAGAACTACCTATCAATCTTTCTATTCTTTTTGTTTCCAACTTCTTAAGTATAATATCTCTTACATTCATCAATATAGTAAATTCATTTTCTAAATCTTCATCAATCCAGTCAGTCTTAACCTTTGGAAAATTTAAAAGGTGCACCGATATAACTCTTTCGCATTCTTCATCGCGAGGCATAAATTCAAAAACCTGCTCACATGTAAAAGGTAAAATTGGAGCCATAATATTAACTAATATTTTTAGAATTTCATAAAGTGCAGTTTGAGATGAAAGTCTCAAGTGTGAATCAGGAGAGAAAGTATACAATCTATCTTTCAATATATCCAGATAGAAAGAAGACATATCAACTGTATAAAAATCATACATATTTCTGTAAATCTGATAAAAATCGAAATTTTTATAAGCTATAATTATTTGTTGTAGAAGTCTTGTCAGTTTAGAAAGTGCCCATTTATCAATTAAGTCTAACTCATCAAAATTTAATCTATCTTGTTTGGGGTTAAAGTCATATAAATTTCCTAACAAAAATTTGAATGTATTTCTTATCTTCCTGTACGTATCTACGACATTTCCTAAGATTTGTGGTGAAATTCTTACATCCTGATAATAGTTACAAGATATAACCCACATTCTTAATACATCAGCACCTAATTCTTTTATTACATCTTGAGGGTCAACGACATTTCCTTTAGATTTGGACATCTTCCTTCCTTGCGCATCTACAACAAATCCATGAGTCAATACTGCTTCAAATGGAGTTCTATTATTTACTGCTACTGATGTAATAAGTGAAGCTTGGAACCAACCTCTGTGTTGATCATTACCTTCTAAATAAAGCTCAGCTGGAAATTTTAAATTATGTTTTTGACTCATCAAAACACTAAAGTGGCTCACTCCAGATTCAAACCATACATCTATTATATCCTCGCCTTTCTTAAAAACATTACCTCCACAATTATGACATTTAATTCCATCTGGCAGAATTTGAGAAAGTTCTAAATTGAACCAAATATCAGAACCTTCTTTTTCAATTAAACCTGCAATTCTTTCTATAATTTTGCAATCTAAGATTGAATTATTGCAATGATTACAAAAAAGTGCTGGAATTGGCACTCCCCAGTATCTCTGCCTTGAAAGGCACCAATCGGGTCTCAGATTAATCATATCTTTTATTCTTTCTAAACTACTCACAGGGAACCATTTTACTTTCTTAATATTCTCTAAACACCGCTGCCTCAAAGCTAAGTTATCTATATTCATAAACCACTGACTCACAGCTCTAAATATCACGGGCTTCTTGCATCTCCAGCAGTGAGGATAAGAATGCTGTATTTCTTCCTTAAATACTAGAAATTTTCTCTCTAATAATTTCTCTATTATTAATTCATTTGCATGGGAAATATCTTCTCCATCCAACCATCCAGGCAAATCATATTGAGTTTTATTTTTGATAAATTTCCCCCTACTATCCAGAGGCATAATTGTAGGCAATTTACATTTTAAACCAATTTGATAATCTTCTTCACCGTGTCCCGGAGCAATATGTACACACCCGGTCCCTTCTTGAATAGAAACTAACTCTGAAAGAACTATCTTTGAACTCCTGTTAATAAAAGGATGAGACAGAGTAAGTCCTGCCAGATGTTTACCTAATATGGTTTTCACTACCCTGTAATTCTTAATTTTTAATTTCTGTGAAATATGCGCTAAAAGATTTTTGACAACTATAATAAATTGTTTTTGTTCTCCTAAATAAGTCTCAACTAACACATATTCAGCATCAGGATTTAAAGCTACAGCTACATTTGCTGTTAATGTCCAGGGGGTAGTAGTCCAAACTAAGAAATAGACAGGCTGCAGACTACAAGTTGCAAGCTTCACGTTTTTTTCATTTAATAGGGGAAATTTTACATAAATTGATGGAGATTGACGCAGTTCATATTCTACCTCAGCCTCAGCTAAAGCTGTTTCACAATTTATACACCAGTTTACAGGCTTGAGACTTCTATAGATAAAACGATTCCTTACAAGTTTTCCAAATGTTCTAATAACTCCTGCTTCGTATTCTGGATTTAAAGTAAGATATGCCTTATCCCACAGTCCAAAAACTCCAAGTCTCTTAAATTCCTCTTTCTGTAAATTAACAAATTTTAAGGCATAATCTTTGGCTTTTTTCCTAAATTCAATTTTCCCTATCTGCTCTTTTTTAATATTTAACTCTTTAAAAAGTTGATGTTCCACTGGCAAGCCATGGCAATCCCATCCAGGAATAAAAAGAGCATTAAAGCCATTCATATTTTTATATCTTACAATTATATCCTTCAAGATTTTATTCAATGCATGCCCTATATGTATATGTCCATTTGCATAGGGTGGACCATCGTGCAAAATATATTCTGGATTTGTTTTGTTTTTTGAAATTACCTTAGAGTAGATACTTAATTTTTCCCACTTCTTTAATATCTCTGGTTCAAGTTTAGGCAGATTTGCCCTCATAGGAAATTTAGTTCTTGGTAAATTAAGTGTCTTTGCGTAATCCATGATTCTGTTAGTTCTGTTAGTTCTGTTTTGACCAAACTAACTAAACTGATATCTTTTCTATAATTTTCCTAACCAACTTAGTCAATTTTGGTTTAGCGTCACTAGCAGCTTTCAAAATTTTATTTATATCTGCTGGCTCTAACGCATCTGGCAGGCACCTATCAGTGATACAACTTATACCCAATATCTTAAAACCACAGTGAACTGCTACAATTACCTCTGGAACTGTAGACATTCCAACTGCATCTGCTCCAATCTGTCTCATAAATCTATATTCCGCCCTTGTCTCAAGAGAAGGTCCAGTAACGCCTAAATATACCCCTTTATAAATCTTTATTCCTTCTTTTATAGCTATATCTTCCGTTAACTTTATCAATTCTTCACTATAGCAATTTAACATATCCGGAAATCTTAGTCCTAATCTTTCATCATTAGGCCCTATTAATGGATTTAGTCCAGTAAGATTTATATGGTCAGTAATAATCATTATATCCGATAGATTAAAGTTAGGATTAAGCCCTCCAGCAGCATTGGACACTATTAGAATGTCTGTTCCTAAATTCCTCATCACTCGAACAGGAAAAACCACTTCTTCTAAGGAATATCCTTCATAGTAATGAAATCTACCCTGCATAGCAACTATTGCTTTATCAGAAATTTCACCAACTACTAACTCAGCCTTATGACTCTTTACTGTAGGTATTGGAAAATTTGGTATATCCTGATAGGGAATTTTTATCTTTCTCTCAATAGCCTCAGCCAGTGTATTAAGTCCTGTCCCTAAAATAATTGCTACTCTGGGTATCATTTTAACTTTAGTCTTTATGAAATTTACTGCTTCATCAATCTTTTCTTTTAATCCTTGCACTTTTTACTCCATTTTTGTTTTAGAAATCAAAATTCAGAGGTCAGAAGTTTCATATGCTTCATGTCACAAGCTGCAAAACGCAAGTTGCAGACCTCAAGAGTCAAAATTTGAAACTTGAATCCTGCAACCTGAAGCCTGAAGCTAATAATCTGTCCTCTGTCCTGTTTTACTACAGGATTAATAAAAGACTACTTTTTAACGAA
>CAYOMG010000061.1:0-6682 GCA_964404995.1 uncultured Planctomycetia bacterium
ATTTATAAAAGGCGATGTAATTGTTCTACCTTTTCCGTTTTCTGACTTAAAGCAGTTTAAAAGACCGCCCTGCTCTAATTATTGCAGAATTAGAGGGAGATGATATAATACTTTGCCAGATTACTAGCCAACGAATTAAGGATAAATATGTTGTCTCAATTGATGAAGATGATTTCGAAATGGGAACTCTTAAACAAAGGAGTAATGTTAGACCAAATCGCATATTTACGGCGGATCGCCACATTATCTTATATCAAGTTGGGCATCTCAAGTCTAAAAAAGTCGGGGAGATTATTGAGAGAATATTAGGTATTCTTGGGCAATGAATTACGCAACTTCCGATAACACAGCATAAAAGTCACAGCCCTTTTTCTAAAGGGCCTGGATCCAGCCTATTCATTAGAATAGGCTGTGAGTTCGTGCCTAACGGTACTCACCCAAACCCAGCCCTCTATGCTGTTTAGATGGCAAGAGGTATTGCGCTGAGGATTTGGCAAGACTTCATAATGAAAGTGAATATAATGATTAGAGGGCTGGGCTTCTTTTATGCTGGAATCGTTGCCTGAAAATTTGAACTCCTCCATAAAAGGTGAAAAATATGAAGAATAGTCAGATTGAGAAGATAAAATGGTTATCATTAATGTATTAGAAAAATATGGTGCGAGAAGGGCTGCTTTGTTTGGTTCTATTGTTAGAGGAGAAGCAACTAAAGAAAGTGACATTGATTTACTTATCGAATTTGAAGGAAGAAAAAGCTTATTAGATCTTGTAGGTTTAAAATTAGAGCTTCAAGAATTACTGAAAAGGAAAGTAGATGTCCTTACTTATGGTTCACTTCATCCTCTCCTCAAGGAAAGAATATTAAATGAACAAGAGGTGATTTTATGAAGAAAGATGCCAAAATATTAATTGAACATATATTGGAATGTATAGAATTGATTGAAAAATATATTGAAAATAAAACAGAGAATGATTTCTTTAACACCAAATTATGGAACGAATACATGTTTTTTATTCAGGCATAGTTCAGGGTGTAGGTTTTAGATTTACTGCAGAGAGGATAGCTTTAGAGTTGGGTATAAAAGGCTGGGTAAGGAATCTCTCTAATGGGGGGGTAGAAATTGTAGCAGAAGGCAGTAAAGAGAAACTGAATGAATTTTTAAGTAGAATAAGAAATGGGATTTTAAAGAGGTATATTCAAGATGTAGATGTTAGATGGGATAAGGCAAGGGGAAATTTTGAAGATTTTCAGATAAGATTCTGGTAGGTCACGGATGGCCACGGATTTTGAATCTTAGATGTAGAGACGGTGGCTGAAAATCATGACTGGGTAAGTTGTGGAAAGTTTGCTCTTGACTATTTTCTATGGCTGAATTTGACTCCGTTACTGAATCAATGAAGGAATAACTTGATTGACGACTAAAAGTGAATTTAGAAATTAAAAAATTTACAGTTGGTTCGTTTGAAGCAAATTGCTATTTATTAAAACACAGAATTAGTGGAAATGGATTTGTGATAGATCCTGGGGGCGCTCCAGAATTAATTAAAGATAAAATTAATAATTTAAAGATGAAACCCAAAGCGGCTATTCTTACGCATGGACATATAGATCACATTGCTGCCTGTATAGATTTAAATCTTCCGATATGGATACATCCAGAAGATAAAAAATTACTTGAAAATCCTGATAGTAATCTCTCCAGTATGTTAGGAATACCGAAAGTTTTTAATAATCCGATTTTCCCGCTTCAGGACTCATCAATAATAAAATTGGATGATATAACTCTTAAAGTAATTCATACCCCCGGACATACTCCTGGAAGTATTTGCATTTTAGCACAAAGAATATTATTTACCGGAGACACTCTCTTTTCTAATGGTTTTGGCAGGACAGATTTTCCTTATAGTAGTGAGAAGGATTTATTTGAATCTATCAAGAGATTATTCAAATTAGACGATGATATTAAAATATATCCAGGACATGGAGAATTATCTACAATAGCGTGTGAAAAGAAAAATTTGTCATATTTAATTACTGATTAGTGAAAAATAAACTTTTATCCAAAAGCAAGTATCAAATAATAGATGAATTCCTTGATTATTTATCAATAGAAAAAGGGTTATCTTTTAATACTATTCAGGCTTATAGTGGCGATCTTTTGCGATTTTTAGTATATATGGATAATTGTAATATTATTTCTTTTAATAAGGTGAAAAGGCAGGATATAACATCTTTCCTTCTCACTCAGAAAGATAGAGGGTTATCTACAAGTTCAGTAGCAAGATCTCTTGTAGCCATAAAAGAATTGTTTAAATTTTTACTTAGAGAAAGATATATTATTAATGATCCATGTGAAGTTTTAGAATCACCTAAATTATGGAAAAGATTACCAGAAGTTCTTTCAATAAAAGAAGTAGAAAATCTTCTTGGTGGTCCCTCGGCAAAATCTCGCTTTGGTATCCGGGACAAAGCAGCATTAGAACTTCTTTATGCTACAGGGATGAGAGTTTCGGAATTGGTTAATCTTAAATTATCACAGATAGATTTAGAACTGGGTTTTGTAAGATGTATAGGCAAAGGGAACAAAGAAAGAATTATTCCCATAGGCAAAAAAGCTGTTTTCTACATAAAAATTTATCTTAATAAAGCAAGGACTTTTTTTTCAAGTAATGGGAAAGATATGTATTTCTTATTCTTAAGCCGTCTTGGAAAGCGGATTTCTCGGCAAAGTATATGGAAAATAATAAGAAAATATGCGAAAGAAGTAAAAATTAAAAAGCCTATAAGCGTACATACACTAAGACATTCATTTGCAACACATTTATTAGAAAGGGGAGCAGAACTTAGAATCGTCCAGGAATTGTTAGGACATAGCGATATTTCTACCACTCAAGTTTACACACATATAAATAAGGATAGATTGAAAGCAATACATCGAAAATTTCATCCAAGACCCTAAATGACAGAAAACAGAAAACAGAGAACAGAAAACAGAGTTACTGATTTAAAAAAGTTATTGAATGATAAATTCCCTAAAAGATTTTTGAAAATACTTAAAATTGCTGGAGAGATAGCACAAGATTTAAACTTCAAGGCGTATTTAGTAGGGGGTCCAGTAAGAGATATGCTATTAGGAGAAAAAAATATAGATGTGGATATAGCAGTAGAAGGTAATGGTATAAAATTTGCCAAAGTTTTAGCTTCTAAGTTAAAAAGTAGACTTACTTGTCACTCTCGCTTTGGCACTTCTACTATTTTTCTCGCAGATGGTAATAAACTGGATATAGCCACTGCCCGTCGTGAGAAATATCCCTATCCAGGCAGTCTGCCTAAAGTTGTGGCAAGTATAATTAAAGAAGATTTAAAAAGAAGGGATTTTACAATAAACGCCATGGCTATAAAAATAAATTCAGAGTGCTTTGGAGAACTTGTAGATTATTTTGGAGGCTTAAAAGATTTAAATAAAGGTAAAATAAAAATATTGCACGATAGAAGTTTTATTGATGACCCCACGAGGATATTAAGAGCAATTCGCTTTGAACAAAGATATAATTTTTCTATTCAAAAAGATACACTAAAAAAACTTACACAAGCATCCCGAGAGTCATATCTTACCAAGGTAACTCCTCAAAGGATTATTAGTGAGTTAAAACTTATATTTGAAGAGGAAAACCCCAAAATTTACATAAAAAGACTTGCTTGGTTATGTTGTCTTAAATTTATTTATCCTATTAGAGAAAATGTTTCTTGCGGGGTTTACTCTAAAAGAAAATTTTCTAAAAATTTATACCAACTTTTTGATAAAGTTAAAATTACACTTGATTGGTATGATTGTTATAAAAAAAGAGAAATACATAAAACTTGGTTAATATACTTTCTAATTTTAATGGATGGGTTAAAACTAAAAGACACAAAAGAAATTTGCAAAAAATTTAATTTAAGTAAAGAAAATTCGCAAACTCTTCTCTCTGTGAAGGAGATTGGCGATAAAGCTGTTGAATTATTAAATAGCAAACAAAAACCGAGACCAAGTGAAATTTACCAGACTTTTTCCAGGTTATCCGAGGAAGCTTTAATTTATCTGGTAGCAAAGTCAAATACTGTTAGGGCGAAAAGGAGAATGAAAGATTATCAAAAAAGGTTGAGAAAAATTAAACTAAGTGTTAATGGCAACGACTTGAAAGCTTTTGGATTAACCCCTGGCCCATCTTTTAATAAAATATTACAAGAGACACTTTTAGCTAAAATTGATGGTAAAGTTAAAAATAAAAAAGAAGAGGTTGATTTTTTAAAAGGAACTCTTAAGAACCTTTAAAATTTGCACAAGAAACCTTTTAGCTTTAATGTTGAATTTTTCAATGACTCCCGCCTGTGGCAGGTATGTGTTATTTGGTAATTTGGTATTAGTTTCTAAATTATCTAAATATAGACCGAATAATTATGCAAGTACGAGCTCAAAGAGTAGCCAAGCTTATAAAAGAAGAAGTAAGTATCTTAATTAGAGATAATATAAAAGATCCGAGAGTAGGATTTGTTACTATTACTAAGGTTGAAGTAACAAAAGATTTGAAACTTGCCAAAATATACTTTAGTGAAATGGATAATAAAGAAGGTAAAACCCAAGCGCTTGAAGGATTACAAAGTGCTAAGGGTTATATTAAAAAATTGCTTGCTGGCAGAATCAAATTAAGATTTATGCCAGATATAATATTTGTATTAGATAAGTCATCAGAATACAGCATTCATATTGAAGAAAAAATAGATGACTTAAAGAAAAAGGGGCAGATGGGTAAATAAAAAATCAAAATCCAAATACATACCAAATCCAAAATTTTGAATGAAGCGTTCAGTGAATAAAATTAGAAATATATTAGATATAATCAAAAAATATGACAATTTTCTTATTGCTTCTCACGTATTACCTGAAGGAGATGCCATAGGAAGTCAGCTTGCACTATTCGAATTCATTAGAAGTTTTAAAAAAAATGTACACATATTAAGCCAGGATGAATTATCCCCCATTTATTCATTTTTGCCAGGTGCACAATATATCCATACTAAAATTCCTAAAAGAAAGAAATTTGACATTTCTTTTATATTAGATTCTACTGATTTAGATAGAATAGGTAGTATAAAAAGTTTGGTTGAAAATTCTAAATTGATAATTAATATAGATCATCATATAAGTAATAGTGGTTTTGGAGATATTGTATGGGTTGACAAAGATGCAGCATGTTGCGGAGAGATGATTTATTCACTTTTAAAAATTTCTGGATTTAGATTGACTAAAAAATTAGCCCTTTATATATACATATCAATTTTGGTAGATACAGGAGGATTCAGATATTCCAACACATCTTCACATTCTCATAAAATTGTTGCCGAATTAATAGAAAATGGTGTAGATCCAAAAATGGTTTATGAAAAAATATATGAAGAAAAACCTATTACAACCTTCAAGCTATTATCTAAAGTCCTTGCTACTCTTGAAATAAGTAAAGATAAGAAAGTAGCATGCATCAAGCTTACTCCTGATATGCTAAAAGAGTCAAAAGCTTTACCTTTTGAAACAGAAGATTTTATAAATTATCCACGTAGCATAAAAGGTGTTGAAGTGGCTTTATTTTTTCGAAAACATAGTAATACCAATGATGAAATTAAAATAAGTTTAAGGTCTAAAGGAAAAATAGATGTTAACGAATTAGCTCAAATTTTTGGTGGCGGGGGACACCGTCAGGCGAGCGGCTGTAGAATAAAAGGTGATATGGATAAAGTAAAGAGAATGGTTTTAAGCAGAATATATCAAAATCTTTAAAATTGTCTGTCGTCAGATAGGACAGGCAGAGGTATTTTTGATATTTGATTTTGTTATCTAATAATCTGATATTCTGATAACCGTATTACCAAATCTATCCGTAACCATTACAGTTACTCGGGACAGTATATATAATTCTGTTATGGAGGGAATATTAATTGTAGATAAACCAAAGGGTATGACTTCTCATGATGTAGTAGATTTTGTACGTAAAAGGTTTAATATTAAAAAGTGTGGACATGCCGGGACATTAGATCCTTGTGCAACTGGAGTTTTAGTTGTTTTAATTGGGAAAGCTACAAAACTATCTCAGGAGTTAACATTAGCTGATAAGGAATATATAGTAAGTATAAAATTTGGAACAAAAACAAATACGCAAGATAGTGAAGGTATAGTTTTAGAAAGACAAGAAAATTTTTTAATAGATAAAGAAAGACTCTTATCTATTTTGGAAAGTTTTAAAGGGAAAATTTCTCAAGTTCCACCAATGTATTCAGCAATAAAGTATAAAGGTAGGAAACTCTACGAAATTGCAAGGGAAGGGAAAGAAGTTCCGAGAAGAGCAAGAACAGTGCATATTTATAACTTAGAAGTGTTGGAGTTTTTTAAAGATAAAATAAAAGCCAGGGTTAGATGTTCTAAGGGAACTTATATAAGGACATTATGTGAAGATATAGGTAAAAAATTAGGCATACCTTCTCATCAGGAAAATCTTGTAAGATTTTCATCCGGCACTTTTACTCTTCAGCAGGCTTTAAGTATAGAGGAATTAGAGAAGATGGATAGAAGCGATATAGAGAAAAGGCTAATAAAGACAGGATACAGGTAACAGGAAGCAGAGGGAATTAAAAAAAAAGGGGGAGGGG
>CAYOMG010000062.1:0-6668 GCA_964404995.1 uncultured Planctomycetia bacterium
GGCATCCTTTTGGTAATAAATCTTTACTCTTCTTTCAACTCCCATATAATCAAAACTAAAACCAAATATATTTCCCTCTTCTTGGAAAAAATTTAAATCTTCAATTACTCCTGCAGCAATAGGAAATTTAAGAGACTCTTTAATAAGATGTTCGAATGATCCATAACTTATATCTACTCCACTTGTAGTTTCGAAATCCACTGCATAAAGTTTAGTAAAATTAGTAGCAAGTAAAGGAGAAATTATATCTATATTTCCTCCCCATGGGCCTATTCCTGGATAATATACAATTATTTCTTTGCCCTCTGGATTAATTATTGACCTTACAGCATTTAACCAATTTAAATATTCTTCTTCTTTCGAACCGATGACAGCATCATCACTATATCTTACCCATTTAAGCTTCCAATCATCATGATACCTTATTCCTCTTACCATTCGATTTGGATAATCTTCAAATCGGGAAATAAATCCAGAATCATTAGATCTTTCTATCCTAATGGAAGAAATAAATAAACCATGTAAACCAAAAATCAAAACAATCCCCAATATTATAGTTTTAAAGTTTAGGTTCATATTATTTCAATCTCCATAAAACATAAGAACCAGAGACTTAAAGGCTTTCTCTTTTGCGAGTCCGAGAAGCCCTGGAGTATAATTTAAGACAGAATGATAGGCTAACTTATCTCTTTCAGTAATTAATGCCACTAACATTAAGGCTGGCCCCTTTAAATCATACTCTAATATAAAATCGTCAACCTCTTGAGAGAATACCCTATCTAAATTGGCTGCTAAACTGCAAAGATAAAGTAGCTCTTTTAATACTTTTCTTGCGTGTTCTTCACCTATTCCAAGCTGCTCTGAAAGAGAAGAGACATGCTCTGAAAAATTGGGGAAAAAGGTTCTTGCATGAAAGTCTTTAAAAATTTCATCTAATTGACTTAAGAGTAACTCACCTTCTGGTTCTGTCAAACCAAACTTTTCAAAATCGATAATCAAGGGCACAATGTCCATTGTATCAGCCAATAGAATCTTAACTCGAATATGAGCTTGCCGAGAGCTGCCAGAAGCATCTACCTTCCCTACAGCACGCAGCTCAAGTCTAATATTTTTGCCATTTATATCTTCAAATACCAATCTTCTATACATTCCCTCCATTATATGTCTATCATCTAACAAACTCAAATTTTCTCCCATAGGATTACGAAAATAATCTTTTAGAGCTAAAAAGGTTTCTACAATATATAATAGTTCTTTTTGGGCAGATAAGGCAATATATGTAAAGGTTTTATCAGAATCTTTATAATTTTCTTCTCCTAACCGAAATACTTTAAGAATCCGATTATTGTTTTCTAAGTAACTTCTCTGCCTTATACCCTCTTCGAGTTGGCTTAATCGTTTTTCGACCTCCCTTATATCAACCCCCATAGCTAAACTTAAAGCCAGAAGAGCTAAATCACCATACTGTTTTGCTTCTGTGGTATACATACGGGTAACTTCTGGTATTTTTTCGTATATAAGGATGTATCTTTTAAATAGCTCCTGCCATCCTCTAAACTGTGCTGCTTGAGATACAATTTGAAATACTTCCTCTGTATTCTCCGACGAAGATTTAGTTTTAACTGCAATGAGAAGAGTTTTTAATCCTAAATTGCCTGTTCGAGAAGCAAATTCAGGCACTAACTCATAAGGAAGTTCAACTATCTCACCATTCTTGGTTGAAAGAAGAAATGGCACAACCATGTTAATTTCCTTTATCTTTACTTCTATTAAGAAATAAACATCTCCTCCGGCATCAATTAACTCAACATTTTTTAGCCTTACCCTTTCATTTTCAGGAAATCGCCATCTGATTATCCTTACATATTCCTCTGGTAAAAGCTCACCTGCATCTCTAATAGCGTCTTCCGCAACTCTCTCCACAAGTTTACCAGCATATTGAATTGCTTCAGTGGGAGAAGAAAGTCCTTCCCTTACCATTCGGGCAGAGCTGAGAGGAGAATACAAAATCTCTACTCCCAAAATCAAAACAATTGTCAATATACTTTTCTTGAGCTCTGGTTTCATAATTTCATATGTTTAAAAATAGATAGCAATGATAAAATAAGAAAAAATAGTAAAATCAGCCCTTTAATCAATACTATAAACTTTATTCTTGCTATTTTAACCAACATTAATCCTCACCAAATAAATCTTCTATCAATTTATCAGGATTGCCTTCATAGACTTCATCTAACATCGCTCTTAACGACCAATCAATGGTAGGTATTGCATCTGGCATAAATAAAATAAGCTTTATGAACGTCTCGGAAAATATATCCAAAGGATCAGATTTAAAATCAATTACTTTGTCCCAAATCTCTGAACTTGCTGGCTGAAGCAATATTTCTTCAATAGAAACATTTTCTTGAGCTGCCAGCATCTTAATCCAATCCTCACGAACTCCAGGTGGAGTTTTTCCCCAATCTTCAAGCATAGAACCCTCTGTCACAAGTCTAGTTACCCAATCTTCGGTAGTGATAGGATGAATCTCTGTCCTTTCATATAAATCTAAATCTATCCAGAGTGTTGCCTTTGCAAAATATAAATCCCTTATTATTGGAAATGACAGAAGGAATCCCTCTGGCAATTCAAACTCTTTAAGTTCTTCCCATGTTTTACCTCTGGGGCTAAGAATTGCTTCTTCTAAATAAGTCTTTCTTGCCCAGAGAGAATACTTACGCCAATTTGTTACTCTACCTTTCTCAGAAATTTCTCTTTTTATACTTTCTACTTCTTGTCTAATTTCCCGCATAAGTGGATAGATAATCTTTTCCCTGAATTTGTCCATTCCATAGAAGGGTGAACATCTTATCATAGTTGACAATCCCTTACTATAACCCAAGTCTTTCCTGCTTAGAAAATCTAAAATATAAAAATCTCTATAGCGAAGATCCTCTGGCTCTTTACCTATTTCTTGGGCAACCCTTAAAACGAGGTGTTTTTTTATCTCTTCAGGAACTTCTCTTCCCCAGTGGATGTACACACTTCTTATCATATCTACCCAGAGATACTTTTCTTCTAAACCAGGATAAAATTTTAGGTTTTTTCTCAATTCTATAATATTATTACCATGGTTCAGATAAGGCCCAATTAAAGTCTTATGATAATGGCCCAAAAGCTCTTCTACACTTAAATCAACTCCCTCTTTATGATTTTTTAACATTTCTGAAGTAACTCTATAAAGAGGACGAAAATAGTTTAGATTATAATATTTGAAACTTCTATCAACTTCTCGGAGATGAACAAAATAAATCTCTTTAGCTGCTTTTTCTATTATGGCTCTTTCTATATCTATTTCTGGAATTAATTCCTGCCATTGAAAATTATGTTTTACACTAATTCTTTCTATCCATTGTTCAAGATTTTGAGGTAAAATTCTTAGTGCCTTAGCCAATACATAAAATCTACCTCCTTTAAAATCAATATCATTTAAACCAAACCTTCTCTTAAGTTCATCCTCCGATTTTTGTCTAAAATAATTATCCAATCCCCTCAAAGATTTACCTCCAAATACCGCTCTTTTCTCTTTAAGATCTGTATTGAATAAAAGATGAGGTTTCATCTTTTTATCATATGCTAAGATTCTAACTAAGGCACACATAGCAGCATCTGAAGCTTTTAACCACCATCCCCAGGGAGTTCTCTCAAACTGAATAAAAGCAACAACTTCATTTATAGCGGTATCAATTTCACTCTGGCTGTAATTTAGATTAGTTAAATCATCTATAATCTTTTGAGCCGTGCCTTCCCCTGTATGCTGTGCCAATTTCTGAAAACTTCCTTCAGATAAACCTCCTCTTACCTTTCGTAATGAATCTATGGTTAAATCTAAGTTGTAGGGGCGACATTTATGGCGCCCGTTGCCGCGGGTCGGATAAATCCCTGTCTGCCCGACAGGCAGGCGACCCCTACAAGTTCGCACCGAAGGTGCGCTAAGTCCAACAAAGTGATTTGATAATTCATAAGGTATAAATATAATCCCGGATCCAAGCAAAATCAAAACAAGCCCCAATATGATAGTTTTAAGATTTTTGTTCATATTATTTCAATCTCCATAAAACATAAGAACCAGAGACTTAAAGGCTTTCTCTTTTGCGAGTCCGAGAAGCCCTGGAGTATAATTTAAGACAGAATGATAGGCTAACTTATCTCTTTCAGTAATTAATGCCACTAACATTAAGGCTGGCCCCTTTAAATCATACTCTAATATAAAATCGTCAACCTCTTGAGAGAATACCCTATCTAAATTGGCTGCTAAACTGCAAAGATAAAGTAGCTCTTTTAATACTTTTCTTGCGTGTTCTTCACCTATTCCAAGCTGCTCTGAAAGAGAAGAGACATGCTCTGAAAAATTGGGGAAAAAGGTTCTTGCATGAAAGTCTTTAAAAATTTCATCTAATTGACTTAAGAGTAACTCACCTTCTGGTTCTGTCAAACCAAACTTTTCAAAATCGATAATCAAGGGCACAATGTCCATTGTATCAGCCAATAGAATCTTAACTCGAATATGAGCTTGCCGAGAGCTGCCAGAAGCATCTACCTTCCCTACAGCACGCAGCTCAAGTCTAATATTTTTGCCATTTATATCTTCAAATACCAATCTTCTATACATTCCCTCCATTATATGTCTATCATCTAACAAACTCAAATTTTCTCCCATAGGATTACGAAAATAATCTTTTAGAGCTAAAAAGGTTTCTACAATATATAATAGTTCTTTTTGGGCAGATAAGGCAATATATGTAAAGGTTTTATCAGAATCTTTATAATTTTCTTCTCCTAACCGAAATACTTTAAGAATCCGATTATTGTTTTCTAAGTAACTTCTCTGCCTTATACCCTCTTCGAGTTGGCTTAATCGTTTTTCGACCTCCCTTATATCAACCCCCATAGCTAAACTTAAAGCCAGAAGAGCTAAATCACCATACTGTTTTGCTTCTGTGGTATACATACGGGTAACTTCTGGTATTTTTTCGTATATAAGGATGTATCTTTTAAATAGCTCCTGCCATCCTCTAAACTGTGCTGCTTGAGATACAATTTGAAATACTTCCTCTGTATTCTCCGACGAAGATTTAGTTTTAACTGCAATGAGAAGAGTTTTTAATCCTAAATTGCCTGTTCGAGAAGCAAATTCAGGCACTAACTCATAAGGAAGTTCAACTATCTCACCATTCTTGGTTGAAAGAAGAAATGGCACAACCATGTTAATTTCCTTTATCTTTACTTCTATTAAGAAATAAACATCTCCTCCGGCATCAATTAACTCAACATTTTTTAGCCTTACCCTTTCATTTTCAGGAAATCGCCATCTGATTATCCTTACATATTCCTCTGGTAAAAGCTCACCTGCATCTCTAATAGCGTCTTCCGCAACTCTCTCCACAAGTTTACCAGCATATTGAATTGCTTCAGTGGGAGAAGAAAGTCCTTCCCTTACCATTCGGGCAGAGCTGAGAGGAGAATACAAAATCTCTACTCCCAAAATCAAAACAATTGTCAATATACTTTTCTTGAGCTCTGGTTTCATAATTTCATATGTTTAAAAATAGATAGCAATGATAAAATAAGAAAAAATAGTAAAATCAGCCCTTTAATCAATACTATAAACTTTATTCTTGCTATTTTAACCAACATTAATCCTCACCAAATAAATCTTCTATCAATTTATCAGGATTGCCTTCATAGACTTCATCTAACATCGCTCTTAACGACCAATCAATGGTAGGTATTGCATCTGGCATAAATAAAATAAGCTTTATGAACGTCTCGGAAAATATATCCAAAGGATCAGATTTAAAATCAATTACTTTGTCCCAAATCTCTGAACTTGCTGGCTGAAGCAATATTTCTTCAATAGAAACATTTTCTTGAGCTGCCAGCATCTTAATCCAATCCTCACGAACTCCAGGTGGAGTTTTTCCCCAATCTTCAAGCATAGAACCCTCTGTCACAAGTCTAGTTACCCAATCTTCGGTAGTGATAGGATGAATCTCTGTCCTTTCATATAAATCTAAATCTATCCAGAGTGTTGCCTTTGCAAAATATAAATCCCTTATTATTGGAAATGACAGAAGGAATCCCTCTGGCAATTCAAACTCTTTAAGTTCTTCCCATGTTTTACCTCTGGGGCTAAGAATTGCTTCTTCTAAATAAGTCTTTCTTGCCCAGAGAGAATACTTACGCCAATTTGTTACTCTACCTTTCTCAGAAATTTCTCTTTTTATACTTTCTACTTCTTGTCTAATTTCCCGCATAAGTGGATAGATAATCTTTTCCCTGAATTTGTCCATTCCATAGAATGGTGAAAATCTTATCATAGTTCCCAATCCCTTACTATACCCCAAGTCTTTCCTGCTTAGAAAATCTAAAATATAAAAATCTTTATAGTAAAAATCCTCTGGTTCTTTACCTATTTCTTGGGCAACCCTTAAAACGAGGTGTTTTTTTATATCTTCAGGAACCTTATTTCTTCCCCAGTAGATGTGCATACTTCTTATCATATCTATCCAGAGATACTTTTCTTCTAAACCAGGATAAAATTTTAGATTTTTTTTCAATTCTATAATATTATTACCATGGTTCTGATAAGGACCACTTAAAATCTTATGGTAAGGGCCCAAAAG
>CAYOMG010000063.1:0-6598 GCA_964404995.1 uncultured Planctomycetia bacterium
GGGTCTGAAAAAGCTATGCGTGTAGTATCTTTAAACCCAGTAGAAGCGAATTTAAAAGAATTCTTATCTACGCATGCAACAAGACTCATAGCAGTTAAATGTGGAAGGTGGCTTATCTGTGCAACTATTCTGTCATGTTCAGATGGAAATTTAAACGAAACCTTCGCACCTATCTCTTCCCACAATTTCAATATTTTCTTCATAATTGCTGGGGCGACATCTTTTGGAGAAGTAGTTACTACGCATAAAGAATTTTTAAATAGTAGTGCATTGGAATTTTCTACCCCTTTTTCCTCCGAACCAGCCAAGGGATGACAACCTACATAAAAAATCTCTTTTGGAAGCACAGATTTAATACCTTTAGTGATATCTGACTTAGCACTACCTACATCCACAATGACACAACCTGGTTTTATAAATTTAATTATGTTTTTAACAACATCTACAATGCTTCCTACTGGAGTTGCAATTATTATTAACTCTGACTCACTTGCCGCATATTTTATATCTGTAGTAACAATATCACATGCTTTATGACTTCTAACTTTTGCAACTGAAGATTTTCTCCGACAGTAGCCTATTACTTTCCCGCATAGTTTGTATTTCTTTATTGCCATACCCAACGAACCACCTATAAGACCAACACCAATTATGGTTACTTGATTAAACAGTTTCATTTCGGTTGTCGGTTTTCGGTTTGCGGTTGTTGGTTTTCGGTTTGCGCTAACCGAGAACCGCACACCGCTAACCGCTAATTAAATGCTCCTTCCTATAGCATTAGCCACTCTTCTTAACTCATCCATAACCTCACCAAATTTCTCAACTAAAAGTGACTGAGGTCCATCTGATAAAGCCTCTTCAGGCCTGGGATGAACTTCTATCAATAATCCATCACAGCCTGCTGCTATAGCTGCTTTAGACATAGGAGAAATTAGTCCCCATTTTCCAGTCCCATGACTTGGGTCAACAACTATCGGAAGATGCGATAGCTGCCTTACTACTGGTACCACACTTAAATCTAAAGTAAATCTAGTCTGCTCTGCGAAAGTTCTTATGCCTCTTTCACACAGAATAACATTAAAATTTCCAGTAGACAAAATATATTCCGCCGACATTAAAAATTCTTTTACTGTTGACATCATACCTCTTTTAAGTAGTACTGGTTTTTTAGACTGTCCAACCTCTTTTAAAAGATTAAAGTTTTGAATATTTCTTGCCCCAATCTGAATTATATCTGTATATCTTTCTACTAACTCTGTATCCCTGGGATCCATTAATTCCGTAACAACCGCAAGCCCAGTTTCATCTGCTGCCTGCCTTAAATACCTCAACCCTTCCTCGCCTAATCCTTGAAAACTATATGGAGAGGTGCGAGGTTTGAAAGCTCCACCTCTTAGAATTAACGCTCCTGCTTTTTTAACTTCTCTTGCAGTTTGAAATAAAATATCGGGATTTTCTACTGAGCAGGGCCCAGCCATTATTATTATTTTTTCTCCTCCAACCTCTATATCTTCCTTAACTTTGATTATACTACCTTCTTTTTTAAACTCACGTGAGACTAACTTGTACGGAGCAAGCACTGGGATAACTTTTTCTACACCTGGATAGATTTCTAAGGGTTGTATACCTATTACATCTTCTTCTCCTATTACTCCAATAATGGTACGTTCTACCCCTTTAGATACCATAGCTTTGAGTCCTAAAGAATGAATTTTATCGACTACTCGCTGTTTTTGAACCTCTGTTGCGTCAGAAGTAAGAACTATAATCATTTTCTACCTCCCTTTCAATGTTTTCTCAAACACCTGTATGAATCTTCTATTTTCTTCAAAACTTCCAACTGTAACTCGAATAAAACTGTCTAACTTCCAAGCACCCATATCTCTTACTATTACGCCTTTCCTCAACATCTGTTCTGCTAATTTCTTGGTGTCCGTTTTAACATTTACTAAAACAAAATTTGTAGCTGAATGTACAAAATTTAATCCCAATCTTTCGAAATTTTGATAAAGATATTTCTTGTCATCTTTACAAGTTTGGACAGTCTTTTTTAAAAAATCTGAATCATCTAAAGCACTCACTGCAGCGCATTGAGCTAAACTATTTACATTAAATGGCTCCTTCACTTTGTTCAAGAAACTTATTATTATTGGATTAGATACCCCATATCCAACACGTAGCCCTGCTAATCCATACGCTTTTGAAAAACTTCGAGTTATAATTATATTATTCCTATTTAAATATTTCAGGACATCGGGATAACCTGATTCTTCCTTGCCAAATTCGTAATATGCCTCGTCGAAATAAACAATTAAATTCCGGGGTAAGGTCTTTAAGAATTTGTCAACTTCTTTTTCAGTTACATAAGTCCCTGTTGGATTATCTGGATTGGCAATAAATATAATTTTAGTTTTATCAGTTATAGCTTCTCTTATTTTGTTTAAATCATATTTAAAATTTTTTAAGCTTACCTTTACTATTTTTGCCTGATTTATCCTTGCCTGAATCTCATAAATCAGAAAAGTAGGTTCTGCTATTATTACTTCATCTTGAGGATTAATAAAAGCTCGTAATGTGAGAACAATAATTTCATCAGAGCCATTTCCTATAATTAACTGGTTGGAACTTATATTTAAGAAAGAAGCGAGTTTCTGCTTCAAATAAAAACAGTTTGCATCAGGATAGCGATAAATATCAGTTAGATTTTTTTTTATAATTTTGACTGCTTTAGGAGAAGCTCCCAAAGAATTTTCATTGGAAGATAGTTTTACAACTTCTTTTAAACCATATTCCCTTTTAATCTCTTCTATTGGGTTCCCTGGTATATATGTTTTTATTTTCAATATCTCTTCTCTTGCTAATTTTTTTATTCCGTTATCCATACCCATTTTCTACCCTCTACTTTACTCCATAGCAGGATAAGAACCTAATATTTTTAAATAACTGCAGCTTTCTTCTAATTCTGAGAGTGCTTTTTTGACATTTTTGTCTCTAATGTGCCCTTCCAGATCTACAAAAAAATAATATTCCCAGATTTTCCTCTTAGAGGGTCTTGATGTAATTTTAGTCAAATTTATATTATTTTTCTTAAATGGTATAAGCATATCATGTAAAGCTCCTACTTTATCCTTCGCAGAGAATATTATAGAAGTCTTATCTTTCTTAGTAGGTTTTGTTTTAAGATTACCTATAACCAAAAACCTTGTGAAATTGTGTAGGGTATCCTGAATATTTTTAGAAATTACATTTAAACCATAAATTTTCGCTGCTAATAAACTAGCTATAGCTGAAGATGTTGCATTTTTAGTAGCAAGTTGTGCAGCTTTAGTAGTGCTTGTTACTTCTACAAGTTCAGTTTTAGGCAGATTAGTCTCAAGCCAAATTCTGCATTGTCCAAAGACTTGCGGGTTGGAATATATCCTTTTTATACTGCTTATATCTTTACTTTTTGATAGAAGATTATGAGAAATCTCTAACATTATCTGGGAGCAAATTTGCAAGTTGGAATTAATAAACATATCTAAAGTATGACTCACCACACCTTCAATAGAATTTTCAATAGGCACCACTCCTATATCTGCATTTCGCTTTTCTACTTCTTTAAATATCTCAGTTATACTTTTGCATTCTAAATATTCAACTTGACTCCCAAATTTTTTAAGTGCCGCCAAATTAGTAAATGTTGCAGGAGGTCCTAAATATGCTATTTTTATACACTTTTCCAAACTTAAACAACCAGACATAGTCTCACTAAAAATAGCCTGTAAGGCTTTATTGGAGAGAGGGCCTTTATTGTATTTATTTATACGTTCGTATATTTTACTTTCTCTATCCGGTACATACACTTGTTTCCCACTTTCTTTTTTAATTTTCCCTATCTCTAAACTTATATTAGCCCGTTGATTTAAAAGTTTTATTATATTTTGATCAATACTGTCTATTTTCCTTCTTAACTCTTTCAGATTCATAGTTAATGAGCACATCACTTATGGAGTGAAGCGAACATAAGTGATAAGTGCGAAGGGTGCTACAGGGGACGGTCTTGACTGAGCACTTACTACACCTCTAAACGAGGCAAGCCCGACTACATAGTGGTGTTAATCTTGTAGCCCCATTTTTTAAGTTACAGTACCTATCACCCCTTCAGTTTTCTCTGTGGCTGGAAGTGGGGGAAGTTCATTCAGGGAATTTAGCCCAAAATATTCTAAAAATAGCCTGTTAGTGCGATATATAATAGGACGCCCGATGCTATCTTTTCTGCCAGCAATTCTTATAAGCCCTTTCTCCAGCAGAGTTCTTAATACTCCCTCCACATTAACTCCCCTGATAAACTCTATCTCTTGCCTTGCAATTGGCTGTTTATATGCTATAATTGATAATGTCTCAATAGCAGGTTTTGAGAGAGTATCAGATTGCTTAAAATTAAAAAGTCTTCTAATCCATGTAGCATATTCTGGTCTAGTGCACATTTGATAACCACCTGCAACGTGTTGAATTTTCATACTTCTAAAAGGCGTTTCGTACTCCTGGCATAATTTATTTATTATCTCTTTTAATTTGGTTAAATCCACCTCTTCTAAAACTTCTACTATTTGTTCTATAGTAAGTGGCTTTTCACTTACAAATAGTAACGCCTCGATAATATTTTTAATTTGTATATCATCCATATTATCTTATCAGAAGTCAGATTTCAGATTTTTCTGTTTTCTGTTCTCTGTCATCTGAAGCACTATAATTGTATTTTTCTCCAGTATTAACTGCTTGAGTATTAGTTTTCATTATCTCTATCTCAGAAAATGGAGAAATTTGACACACAGTAATTTTCTTGAGTCTGATAAGTTCAAGCAGAGCTAGAAAAATAGTTGCTACTTCTATTTTACTTTTTACTTTTTGAAAAAGCATAGAAAAGTAAATTTTAACTTTCATAGAAATAATATCTAAAAGCTCCGACATTTTCTCTTCAATGCTCACCTCGTCTTTTATTATCTCACAAAAAGCCTCTTTTGGTATATCTTTCATAACCTTAGAAAACGCTGAAAGCAGGTCAAATAAATCAGCCTCAAAATATTTTTCAGATGCATAATCCTGCAAATATTTCTCCAGTCCCATCCTTGTAAAAACTTGTTCATGTTCTTTTTGTAAAATTTCTAAATTTGACGCAGCTTCCTTGAATCTTTTATACTCCAATAATTTTCTTACTAATTCTTGCCTGGGGTCTTCATCCTCTTGCTCATCTTCAATTTCTTCAGGCGGTAGCAACATCTTGGATTTTATGTGTATAAGAGTAGCTGCCATTACCAAAAATTCTCCTGCAATATCCAAATCCAACATTCTCATCAATTCAATATATTCTAAATATTGATTAAGTATTTCAGCGATAGGAATATCATATATATCTATCTGATTTTTCTTTATTAAATAAAGTAATAAGTCTAACGGTCCCTCAAATATTTCCAATTTAACTTTATAACTCATAGCTTTTAGCCCATAGATTACTTGTGTCAGAAGTCAGAAGTCAGATTTTTTCTGTCATCTGTCATCTGTCATCTGATGCTTATAGATTAAATCCAATAACTTCCCTAACTTCTTTTATAGTCTTCTGAGTAATACTCAAGGCGTATTCCCTGCCTTCTTCAAGAAATTGTAAAATTTTCTTTTTGTCCTTAAGTAAATATTCTCTTTTTTCTCTAATAGGAGCAAGCTCTTGAATTAGAATTTGTGCAAGTCTTTGCTTATCTTCCACACATCCAATCTCAGCATTCTTGCATTCTTTTTTTACAGTTTCTACTAATTCAGGTTTAAATATTTTATAATACTGAAGGAGATTGCACTTTTCTGGACTCCCAGGATGTTTGCGTCTGATTCTTTTTGGGTCAGTAAACATAGATAGAACTTTCTTGTTTATAACTTCTGGCGTATCACCCAGAGCAATGAAATTATTATAACTTTTACTCATTTTTCTATTATCTATGCCAAGTATTTTGGGATTTTCAGTCAGTAAAGGATTTGGTTCAGGAAAAATCTTTTTATTATACAGGTTGTTAAACTTTCTTGCTATCTCTCTTGTCAATTCCAGATGCGGAAGTTGATCCATCCCGACGGGAACTAAGGATGCCTTATATATAAGGATATCTGATGCCTGGAGTACGGGATACCCTAAAAATCCATAAGTTTTCAACTCTTTTCCAGATAACTCTTCCAGCTGCTGTTTGTAAGTAGGATTTCTCTCTAACCAACCTAAAGGTATAAAGCTAGAAAATATCATATTTAATTCCAGATGTGAGCAAACTTCAGATTGTAAAAATAACTTACATTTCTCAGGATCTATTCCACAACCTATCCAATCTGCGACTAATTCAAAAATATATTCTTTTATCTGCTGAGGTTTTTCATATTCACTTAAAAGAGCATGCCAATCTGCAATCATGAAAAGACAATCATACTTATCTTGAAATTTCACCCAATTGCTTAATGCACCTAACAAATGACCTATATGTAATGGGCCTGTTGGGCGCATCCCACTAAGTACTCGTTTTTCTGTCTTCATTTTAATGAGCACATCACTTATGGAGTGAAACGAACATAAGTGATAAGTGCG
>CAYOMG010000064.1:0-6587 GCA_964404995.1 uncultured Planctomycetia bacterium
CTTATACCCTTTAGGGCACAGGTACCCTAAAGGGCACAGGGAAGAATCAAAAAAAAGACTAAATTTTAACATAATACTGTTATAATAGAAATATGGACTTAGAGATATTGAAACATAGCACTTCACACATAATGGCACAAGCTGTAAAGGAGCTTTATCCTGAGGTAAAGTTAGGCATAGGACCGGCTATAGAGAATGGTTTTTATTATGATTTTGATATGAAAAGCAACTTTACTCCACAGGATTTAGTCAAAATAGAAGAAAAAATGCGAGAAATCATAAAACAAAATTTACCTTTTGGAAGAGAAATTTTAAAGAAAAAAAAGGCTGCAAAACTGTTCAAAAAACTGAGCGAAAAGTATAAGTTAGAACTTTTAGAAGAAATACAAGATGAGGAGGTTTCAATTTACAAAACAGGAGATAAATTCATAGATTTATGTAAAGGGCCCCATATTGAAGCCACAGGCTCTATAAGAGCGTTTAAACTGTTAAGTATTGCAGGGGCATACTGGAAAGGACTTGAGACTAATCCGATGTTACAACGTATATACGGTGCAGCTTTCAAGACGCAGCAAGAATTAGATAACTATCTTAAAGATTTGGAGGAATTAGAAAAAAGAGACCATCGAAAGTTAGGCCCACGATTAGGATTGTTTGATATATACCACAATGATGCAGGGGCAGGCTTAGTGTTTTATTATCCAAATGGGGCTATTTTGCGAAATATAATTGAAGATTATATTAAGAAAGAACATATAAAGCGAAATTATAAGCTTGTCATTACGCCTCATATAATGAAACAAAAATTATGGAAAGAATCTGGACATTTCGAACATTATAAAGAAAATATGTATACATGCTTACCTTCTGCAGAGATTGAAGGTTTTCCACGAAACCAGTCGCAAGATTTTGAATATATTTTAAGACCAATGAATTGCCCGGGACATATTCTAATTTACAAATCTGATATCCGAAGTTATAGAGAGTTACCTTTGCGATTATTTGAACTCGGCACAGTTTATAGGTATGAGAAAAGCGGAGTTTTACATGGTTTGCTTCGTGTAAGAGGTTTTACTCAGGATGACGCTCATATATTCTGCACACCAAAACAATTAGAGCAAGAAATAAGTGATGTGTTAGATTTTGCAATATCTACTATGAAAACTTTTGGATTTGATGAAATAAGCGTAGAGCTTTCTACAAGACCATGTAAATCTATCGGAGATGATAAAGATTGGGATGAAGCTACATTTAGCCTGGAGAAGGCATTAGAAAACAGAGGTCTAAAATATAAAATTAATCCAGGTGAAGGAGCTTTTTATGGTCCTAAGATTGATATAAAGCTAAAGGATGTTTTGAAGAGAGATTGGCAATGTGCCACAATTCAATGTGATTTTGCTCTTCCAGATAGGTTCAATTTGACATATGCTGACAGAAATGGTAAACTTGTCAGGCCTATAATGTTGCATAGAGTAATTTTGGGAAGTTTAGAAAGATTTATGGCAACTTTGGTTGAAAACTATCAAGGAGATTTTCCTCTCTGGCTTTCACCAATTCAAGTTGCTATAATACCTATAACAGATGAGCAGATTGAGTATGCAAAATCTATAGAAGATAGGCTCAAAAGTTGTAATATACGTGTGGAATTAGATTTAAAATCTGAAAATATGAAGAGTAAAATTAGGAATCAAGAATTAAAGAAGACTCCTTATGTGTTGATAGTAGGTAAAAAGGAACAAGATTCAAAGACAGTTTCTGTAAGGAGGAGAAAAAAGGGGAACTTAGGAGCGATGATATTGGATGAATTTATCAGTAGAATTAATGATGAAGTTGAAAATAAGAAGAGGTGAGTGAAATTCCTAAATTTTTGAGAATTAATAATAGAATAAGAGCAAAAAAACTGAGAGTAATAGATGAAAACAGGGAGCAGATAGGAATAATAAGTTTGGAAGAGGGACTGAAACTTGCTAAGGAGAAGAATTTAGACTTAGTTGAAGTTGCACCACTGGTGGAACCTCCGGTGTGTAAAATAATGGAGTACAGCAAATATAAATATGAACAGGAGAAGAAGAGAAAATTAGCTAAAAAGAGACACAAGGCGGTTCATCTAAAGGAAATAAGAGTAAGGCCTAAAATTGAAGAACACGATTATCAGATAAAACTTAAACAGCTAAAGAAGTTTTTAAATAAAGGGCACAAGATAAAGATTACTCTATTTTTTAAAGGGAGAGAAAGAGCTCACCCTGAACTGGGGCGAAGAGTTCTGGAAAGATTTATTGATGAAATTAAAGATATAGGGCAGTTAGAAAAATCCCCTACGACAATAGGGAAAAATATGTTTATGATAGTCTCCCCTATGTAAATGAAGCCAGAACCCACACACCCAGTGGGCTGGGTGTGTGGGTTCTATGTCTGAATTTACCCCCTCACCCAGCCGACTTGAAAGAGAGCTATGGGTTGCTGGGTGAGGGGTCTAATTCGCAGACGGCTTCGCCTACGACTTACGTCGCTCTTACGAGCTCCGTAAGTTGTCTGCTCATTAGAAATGAAAAAACTAAAAACTAAAAAAGGTGTTAGCAAAAGAGTAAAATTTACATCTTCAGGAAAAATAAAAAGATATAAAGCTGGCAAAAGTCACCTTTTGCGGAAGAAATCGGCAAAAAGGAGGAAAAATTTAAGAAAAGCTGGACTTATAAAATCAAAAGGGCATAGAAAGAATATATCAAAGTTGCTTCCTTATAAATAAACGAAGCCATCCCCACGCCAATTGGGATTAAACTTGTTATTTAAAACAATTGGTGTGGGGTGAAATTCGCACATATAACTTATGTTGGAGCATGCTAAAATCACTACTCCATAAGTTATGTGCTCATTGAATATGACAAGAGTTAAAAAAACTGTAGCTAGTCGCAGGAGAAGAAAGAGTGTATTAAAAAAGACAAAAGGTCAATATGGAACAAGGAGTAAGTTATATAAAAAGTCAGCAGAGGCTTTAAAGAAAGGACTATCTTACAGTTATAGAGATAGGAAGAAAAAGAAAAGTGATTTTCGGAAACTATGGATTACTCGTATGTCTGCATGCTGTAAAGAGGAAGGGTTCTCTTACAATAAATTTATTGCTGGGCTTAAGAAGGCAAAGATTCTACTAGATAGAAAACAGCTGGCAGAGATGGCTGTGAACGATAGAACTTCCTTTGATAAAATAGTGGAGATAGCTAAGAAAGCACAGATGGGCACAGATTAAAAGACGCAGATGATCGCAGATGAAGCTATCAATCTGTGCTCATCTTGTACATAGTCCAATTTTTAAATTTGTTTGATAAGAAGATATGTTCAAGCTTACTCCCCCCAAGGTAGTCGCATTAAGTTTTTTAATAGTTATAGCTATTGGCACCATCCTCCTTAGCCTTCCTATATCTAATAATTCCGGTGAACCACTTAATTTTATAGACGCTTTATTTACTGCCACTAGTGCTACTTGTGTAACTGGACTTACAGTTAGAGATACAGGAAGTTTTTTTTCTCCATTTGGTAAATCAGTAATATTGATTTTGTTCCAAATTGGTGGCTTGGGAATAATGACTTTATCTACTTTATTTGCTATAGCATTAGGAAGAAAACTTACTATAAAAGAAAATTTAGTAATTCAAAGAACTTTAGACCAACATCATATAATAGGCTTGAGACAGTTAATAAAATATATCTTACTTATTACAATAAGTATACAGACAATAGGTGTCGTTTTGCTTTATTTATATAGGTCGCCAGATGGGAGTGGTTTATCTTTATATCAAGCGATATTTCATTCTGTATCAGCATTTTGTAACGCAGGATTTTCTCTATTTAAAGATAGTTTTACTCAATTCAGGGCAAGTACCTATATAAATTTAGTTATGACTTTTTTGATAATTTCAGGCGGTTTAGGATTTGTGGTACTTATTGATTTGTTTAAAATAATGAGGCGTAGAAAATATGTGCACTCAAAATTGACACTTCAGACTAAGATTGTTTTTAGTATCACTGTGTTTCTTTTATTGACAGGAACGATTATTCTCTTAGTTACAGAATGGGATAATACATTAGCTGGAATGAATATAAAAGAAAAAATACTCGCTTCATATTTTCAAGCAGTTACTCCGAGAACAGCTGGGTTTAATACTTTATCCATTGGAGCTTTAACTGTTACCTCACAATTTTTATTGATACTTTTTATGTTTATTGGAGCTTCGCCTGGTTCCACAGGTGGAGGAATAAAAACTGCTACTTTTGGAATAGTTATTGTAGGATTATGGGCGATGATTAGGAATAAACAAGATATAGTAATATTTAAAAAAACTATCCCAAAGAAGGTTTTTCATCGAGCCCTATCTGTATTATTATTATCTTTAATTTGGATTGTAATATTTACTCTAATATTGACTATCACTGAAAGAACCAATTTGGGTGGAGAAAACAACTATTTTATAAGAATATTGTTTGAGACTACCTCTGCTTTTAGCACTGTAGGTTTATCTACAGGTATTACGCCGAACCTGACGCCATTAGGTAAATTGCTTATAACTTTAACTATGTATGTCGGGAGGGTAGGTCCTTTAGCTTTAGGTTTAGTTATTGCACTGCAGGAGAAAAAGGTTCTATTTAAATATCCTGAAGAGAGAGTGATGATTGGATAGTAGAGGTGTCAAGTGTCAAGTGTCAGGTGTCAGGGAAGATTTTTGACACTTTACACCAGCGTGTTTATTGTGGAGGGATAGTAGAGGTGTCAAGTTAAGCCTTAACACTTTATACCTTACACTAACATGGTTTATCTGGAGGTTAAAAATGAGGCAAATAGGAGTAATTGGATTAGGTAGATTTGGTTCCAGTGTCGCTAAAACCTTGAGTGAGAAAGGAGCCCAGGTAATTGGGGTGGATTTAAATCAAGATGTTATCCAGGACGCACAGGAATATTTGACTCAAGCAGTCCAGGCAGATGCTACAGACGAAAAAGCATTGAGAGCTGTAGGGATTGACCAAGTTGATGTAGCTATAGTTGGGGTTGGAGAGAAATTAGAAGCAAGTATCCTCATCACTCTGAATTTAAAACAAATTGGGATAAAAGAGGTTATAGCAAGAGCTGTAACTGAAAACCATGGAGAAGTATTACAAAGAGTTGGTGCTACAAAAGTAATATTTCCGGAGAGAGATATGGGAGCACGATTAGCCAATTCTTTAATTTTCCCCAAAATATTAGAACACATTGAGCTTTCCAGTGACTATAGTCTTTTAGAGATGATACCACCAAGGGAGTTTATTGGAAAGACGCTTGGAGAATTAGATATCAGGGCGAAATATGGACTTAATGTTATTGTTATAAAGAAAACTAGTGCAAAGGGGGAAAGAAAAATAAGTCTTTCTCCGTCTGCCGAGACTGTGATTAAACAGGATGATATATTAGTTGCAATAGGGAAGAGTAAGGACATAGAAGAGGTTAAAAAGAAAAAGTGAAACCTATGAAAGAAAAATTAGACAATATATACGAACAAGCAAAGAGAGAATTGAAAGCGATTAAAACAATGGGAGAGTTAGAAAAATTAAAAATTAAATATTTAGGAAGAAAGAACATTATTAGTCAAATTTTGAGAAATATAAAGAGCCTTCCACAGGATTCGCGACCAGCTATAGGAAGATATACAAATCAGATAAAACAAAATCTACAAAATATTTTCTTGGAAAAATCTAATATACTTACACAATTGCAACAGAATATGAAAGAAGAAGAAATTGATATTACTTTACCGGGAAGAAAATTTCCTACAGGACATATTCATCCTGTAACTTTCATTATAAATCAAATATGTGATATTTTTTCTGATTTAGGTTTTCAATTAGTAGAAGGACCAGAAATTGAAACCGACTATTATAATTTTACTGCATTAAATATTCCACCTGAGCATCCATCAAGAGATATATTTGATACTTTCTACTTAGAGACTTCTTGTGGGCATGATAAAGGGAATTTAGCTCTTTTGCGTAGTCAGACTTCTACTGTCCAGATTAGAATAATGCAGAAATTAAAGCCACCTTTTAAGATAATAGCACCAGGCAAAGTTTTCAGACCAGATAATCCGGATGCAAGTCACAGCTTTATGTTTCATCAAATAGAAGGATTAATGGTAGGCAAAGATGTTAAATTTTCTCATCTAAAAGGAACTTTAGAAATATTCGCAAAGCAGATATTTGGGCAGGAAGTAAATATGAGATTTCGACCAAGCTTTTTCCCATTTACTGAACCAAGTGCAGAAGTAGATATATCCTGCATGTTATGCAGGAGAAACCAGAAACCAGAAACCAGAAACCAGAAAAAAAATTGTTCCGTCTGCCATGGAAAAGGTTGGCTTGAGATACTGGGAGCAGGAATGGTTGATCCGGAAGTTTTTAAACAAGTTAATATAAATCCAGAAGAATATACTGGTTTTGCTTTTGGTATGGGTGTGGAACGGATAGCTATGCTGAAATTCGGCATAGATGATATAAGATTATTTTTCGAAAATGATTTAAGAGTCTTGAACCAATTCTGATTAGTTGCCACTTAAAAAAAACTATAA
>CAYOMG010000065.1:0-1125 GCA_964404995.1 uncultured Planctomycetia bacterium
GAAGAGTATTCTTGTCTGTGTTATAAACAATATCAGAGGAAAAATATGTAATCTCACCATTATCATAATGGAATATATGAAAATCATGTCCCGTAGAACCGGGTATGTGTATATAATATGCGTTATCATCGATGCTATGAAATTGTTCTGGGTTATATGAGATCCCTAAAGCACTTTCGGCAAAATCCTCTATTGCCTCTTGAGCTGATGGAAAAGTAGGTGGTTCTTCTCCCTCTACTTCCTCAAGCGTTCTCCCTTCATCAGCTGACTCTTCGCCTACTGGACCTTCCTCAAGATGTGGGCGCGTTACTGGGAGTCTTCCACCACCTCCACCATCACCTACATCCAGAACCGGACCCAATCCCCAATCACCAAATCCTCCCATAAATCCTCTTGCAGTTTCAGCGGGAATAAATATACCTCCTATCGCAAACAATAATACACTCACTAAAACAATCCCTTTATATTTTGCTTTCATTTTCTTTTCCTCTTTTTTCTTCCTTGTTTAGTATCGTTTATTTACTTATTTTAAACTATATAAAACACATTAAATATCTGTGTCTTACTAACTGCATCCACCCCGTTAGAAAATCTTTGGTTTCTAACGAGGCAGGGTTTTCAGGAAACGATTACACAATTATTTATGATGCCACATATAATAATTAGATTTATTATCCTCTTCCAGCAAAAAGTTCTCCAGATCTTTCAAAGTCGTAGCCAATTACATTACCGTTTGCATCATAAGTAATATTTGTCTGTACCTCGGTGCCTTCAACTATAGTTCCATCTGCTCTCCTTACTCTAATACGAAGTGTACGAGCTACTGCTCTTCCGTTTGCATCCCACCTATCTGTAGTAATATCAGTTGTTGTCTCCTGACCTTCTGCAGCAGATGACCAGGACTCATTAGTAGTTGTAATAGGAATTCCTGTTTCAGGACAAAGTTGAAAGGTAACCTTAGTCGTAGCATTAATACGGACCTGACTACCATCAGGTGCAACATATTGTGTAAAAGTGGTCTCGGTAAACCCCGTCTCTCTACCTCTATCGTCACGCCTTATAGTCCTGGTGCCTCTTATAACAAGGTTTCTTTTTTCATGCCCTACAGCTTCCAAGAGAACATTA
>CAYOMG010000065.1:1135-6513 GCA_964404995.1 uncultured Planctomycetia bacterium
CGGACTAAATTTGCATTCCCGTCTATTCTTCCAGAAGCATCAGGCATCCTGGGAGCTGGTGTTACTGGAGGTGCAAAAAAAGCATAAACAACACTACAAACTAATATTACAATTACTCCTAAGCTCAAACCTAAAATTACCTTTTTCATATCTATCATCCTCCTTTTGTTTTTCTGTAATCTGTTCTCTGTAATCTGTTCTTTATTATAATAAACACATTTTTTTGGAAAATATAACAAACTTTTTTAATGAGCACATCACTTATGGAGTGAAACGAACATAAGTGATAAGTGCGAATTAATCCCCCCCCCTTCTTTGTTTTCGCAAAGAAAACAGGGGGATAAATTCAGACATACAATTTAGCTTGCTCTTTCAGAACTGTGCTAAATTGTGTCTTCATTTATAGCAATTTTCGTGCCAAATCTTAACTTAGTTTATAAGTTGATAAGTTAATAAGCCAATAAGTTTATGAAATATAAAAGGTTATATAAATATATTTTTTATACTAAATTTTAAAATATTAAATTTTCAAATCTAAATTTAGTCCAAAAGTGTAAACTTTAATTTCAGGCCTCTATCTTTATTTATTATTGGAAATGAATATAGCATTTAACTATAAATAATACAACGGATTACATAAAGAAAATTATTTTCCAAAAAGTAAACTTTTGTTACACCCACTGTAACTTTTGTAACTTCTGAAATCTTTTTGCAAAATGTTAAACTTTAGGACAAATAAAAATGCGCAGAATTTATCCAATCTCTTTACCATATAAAACCACCAAAGAAGGAACCACCAAAAAAAGGTTCCAAGCTAAATATTGGAACAGGTGTCCAACCAGAAGCATATGAAACTGTTTTCTGAACCCTCGTAGGAGTCAATGTTCGAGGATCAACACCTTCTGCAGCGGCAGTTGCAGTCAATGCAGGTGAAGTCAATAATGCTTTTACATCAGAGGGAGTTAAACCTGGATTTTGCAACTTAACAAGAGCAGCTATTGCCGTAGCTCTGGCAGCAGAAAAGGAAGTGCCTGTACCAGGGGATACACCCTGTTGAACCACAGCACTTACAGCAGCTGCTATTACATCTATATAGTATGGATTATTAGCTATTAAATGAGAGCCTACAGCCAATACATTTTCACTATCAAGAGTATGTGCTGCTGGATAATGGTATAGTTTACCCTGTTTTAGTGACTCAGGATTTGGACCAGATGCTACCCAGAGGGTATCTATGAATCGGTCAAATATAAATTGCTTGAAACCTGTGGTAGGAAGAAGTTCAGGTGATGCATATCCAAAACTAAGATTTACAATATCTGCTACCTCTCCTGCCCTAGCCATAACAGCCATTATAACTTCCCCCCTAAATTGTATCATGCCAGTTTCTTCAAATACCTCCTCATCGCGAGGCACATGAAAGCATAAAATCTTTACCAATTGCTCACCTTCTCCCCATGAACCTATAGGTTGGACATTATCACCGGCAACAATAAATGCTTCAACCTTTACCCCATACTTGAGAAGCTCTTCTACTTGCGTCTGAAGTACTTCCCAGCCATGGGTGACACCTTCACCATAGTAGTCCACATTGGCTATTACTACTTGATTTGAGGGTTGAGAAGGTGCAGGCTCAAGAAAACGCCTATCACCAAGATCTCCAAAACTTCCAAAACTTCCAAACCAACCGCCCCAGGCAACTCCTTGAAGAAACAAAAAAGAAATCACCAAAATTAGTCCTCGTGATATAAAATTTCGCATAATATCTCCGTCAAATTTCAAGATATGACTCATCGGATTGAAAATCCGATATAACAAGATTTATCCCCTCTATTTTAAAGTATGCCATATAAATTCTTTTTTGTCAAGTTTTTTTTAAGATTTTTAAAAGCCAGGCCCTATTGCACCTTGAGCAAATAACCCCCTCCAAGCCCCAAGTATCCTCATATGTTCAGGATTATCTGGATCAAGCTCTCTTCCTACCCAGCGTTCTGCTGAGCGTTCTGCTGAGCGTTCTGCATCAGATTTTGCTTCTTCTATTCTTCCGGCAGTCTCTACATCTATACTTTCTGCAACTTCTCTTGCCGGATCGTTTCCATACAATACTGTTTCTGCTGTCTCCACTAATCTATCTAATTCATCTATACTATCCCCTTCCAGAGTCGCTATACCTGAGCTTCCTATAAATTCACCCAGCTTCCCATTCCTCCAGGCTTTATAAAAATCAGCTACCTGGTCAGGCTCTATATATGGTATATTGATATATTCGTGCCTAATAGAAGTTATTCCGGTTACTGGATCGTATACAATATTTTGTTTGATATATATAGAGCTTCTATCTAATCCGTCGGCACCTGTCTCTCTTAAAAAAGTAAAACTTCCTTTCAATAAGTCATTTTTATCGAAGACCTGCCATATTTTACTCTCTTGAATAAGATCAGGAGCCCAGTTTTTACCGAATATTTTCCTCTGGAAATGAGTGCGAAGATGAGTCACTCCTTCTAAATCAGCTGTATAAGTAAGTTTGTAATTTTCAGGGTCAATTTCTATTATTTCCTTCCATCTGCGTTCTATTTCTGTCCCGTCTGGAGCTGTCCATCTCTCTATAAATGTGCGATGTTCTTCTGTAGCAAGTCTGGATGCTATGTCGTATATATATTTTGTAATTATTTCGGTTGTTTTACCAGGCTCACGAGAGTCCCATACAAGCAGACGCGACTTTTTTATTAAATTATGAGCATTTGTACGCTTCCTTCCTCGAGGTGCCCCAAAATTTGTAGCAAAATCTTTTGAGCCGTGTATATATTCTATATTATCCTCCCATCTTTTAGTAATTACCTCTGTCGTTCCATATTCACCAGTTTCCATATCTTCACTATACACTTGCTCTTTAGCCCTTGTAAATCTCACTCTTGGTAATCCATACTTACGGTCTTTTAATGTTACTGATTCTATCCGGGTAAGATTGCCTAATTTATCTAAAGATTTGCTATTTACATTGAGAGACCATACATATTTTATATTATCTATATTATCTCCGCCGTAAGCCTCTAATATTTTTTCCCGCAATGTTCGTCCCCCAATCTTTACATCACCCAAACCATGCTCATCTAATTTTCTTAGTAGTCCTGAAAGGTGTGTGCCAGTATATTGAACAGAGCGAGTGCCGTCAGGATTGGTCCCTTCTCCCCTTCTCCCAGCTCCTTTAAGGAACCGAGCAGCACTTTCTACTATTCCTTGGGTCTCGATCATATTGCGTTCTTTCATTTCACCTGCTATTAGAGGGCTATGTTCTACATATCTATTAATTAATCTCCTGGCTTCTTCAATGTTGTTCATAATTTCTATTCTTTTTCTCCTGCTACCTATCGCTAAAATTTGGTCTATTGTCCAGGCAGGCATACGACGGTTTTCAACTCCTGTATAATCAGTAGGATGAGCCACACGAGGAGCCATATTTAGTGCGTATAAATCGCATACAAAAATTCCCTCTATAATGGTTAGAAAAATAGCTACAGTTAGAATATATATTATTCTTTTCATTTTAAGTCTTATCTGTGCTCATCCCTGCCTGCGGCAGGCAGGTGTGAGCCCTTCATCTATGTTAATCTGTGTCTTCATTTTATAAACAAATTTTTTGGGGAAATATAACAAAAAAAATTAATTTTTTGCGGTTAGCGTTGTGCGGTTTGCGGTTTGCGGCAATGAGAATAAAAAAACGAAAACCGATAACCGATAACCGAATAATCGGGGGGATTATTGAAGCCTCTGTAAGCCCGCTTTTGCTAACTTAGCTTCTAAGCTATCTGGATACAAAGAAAGGAGTTTAAGGTAGGTCTTTTCTGCCTGGCTAAAATCTTTCAATTTCTCTTCCTGTATTATACCTTTAGCACATAAAGCTATACTTGCCCATTTAGTATCACTATAATTTCTTACAACTTTATCAAAAATTTCTACAGCTTCTTTGTAGAATGATAGATATTCGTAATATGCACCAATAAAGAGGAGAATTTGAGGATTATATTTATGAACAGGATAAAGTTCAAGCACCTGAACGAATTTATCAATACTTCTTAAATGTAAATCAACATTGTTCTCCCTGGTGGCTTTAGACATTAATATTAAAGCTTCATCAAGTAATCTGGCTACTTTCACTGGATATTTGCCATAAGCATAAAGTCTTGCCGGAGTAAGTAACTCTCTTACTCTTTGAGGTGTATCACTTAGATAGAGTAATATCATTATCTTCCCAATCCGGTTAATTTCTTCTAAAGACTTTATCTCAATTTTATCTAAAGGCTGTGGTTTCAAAACTTCTACTTCTTCAGAAATAAGTAATTTGTAATTAGATTTTACTAATATAGGTAGTGCAAGAATTTCATCTTCTAACTTAGAAGTTGTAAGCTGCACCTCTCCATCTAATACTTTAAGCCACATCTCTCTTAAATCTTTATCCATATCTACCATAAATCCAGTACCCAGAGCTTGTACTTCTCCTAAAGGTGTCTCTATAATAAATTCTGAGCCTTGAAATTCATCATAGATTTTAATTAACATCTCTCCTTCTCTCAATATGAAACTGGTTATACCTCTTCTTCTACTCGGGATAATAGTATTTGATGCTACTATACTATTTTGTTTTATCCTTATTTTATATAAGTCTGCCTGTTCTATATCCAAAAAACTATTCTCTTTAACTCTTATTATATTACCCTCAGTAATCCTCATTCCGCTTCTGAGATTAGACCAGGTACCTGCTTCTATATTATAAATTTCTACTTCTCCTTTAGCAGTTATAATTGTAGGAAGTTCGCCACTTCTTATTAAGAGACCAAACACAGTAACTCCTATTGCTAAAACCATTGTTGCAGTAACCTTTACTAAAACAGGAACTTGAGTTAGGATACTTTTTACTTCATCCCATAAATGTTTTTTCTCTTCTTCTGAAATAGCCGGGGTTTCTTCTCTTTCTTTTCTTATTTCTTCAAATCTCCTTCTGAATTTATCTTCATACTCAGATGAGACATCTACCTTTTCTAAATGAGTCAAAAGGGCATTGAGCCCACCGAGCTGGTTAAAATTCTCCTTACATTGGCTACATTTTTCAAGATGCAGCTCTACTTTCTCTTTCAAATCAGCTGAAAGTTCATTATCCAGATAGTAAGATAACAATTTTTTATCAAATTCACACATTTTATCTTTTCCCTTTTTTATAGCCGAATATTTCTTTCATCATCTCTCTTGCCCTCATCAGCCTTACGCCTATACTTGCAGATGTAGTATCCAAAACTTCCGCTGCGCCCTCATATGATAACCCTTCAATCCCACACAGAACTAAAACTTCTCTATATTTTTCAGGCAATTTTTTTAAGACTTCC
>CAYOMG010000066.1:0-6507 GCA_964404995.1 uncultured Planctomycetia bacterium
GCAGGATTCAAGCTTCAAGCTTTGACTCTTGAGGCCTGCAACTTGTGTCTTGCAGGGTTGGTCATTGTAAATTGGTAATTGTATATTGTTTGTAATTTGTGTATTGTATATTGTAATTTAGCAAGGCTAATAAACATATTATATAAGGGGGGGGTAATTGAAATGTTTAACAGATTTACTGAAAGAGCAAGGAAAGTAATTCTTTTAGCAAAGGAAGAGGCAAAAAGATTCAACCATGATTACATAGGCACTGAACATATTCTTTTAGGGCTAATAAAAGAAGGAGAAGGAGTAGCTTCTGCAGTTTTGCAAAATTTGGGGTTAAGTCCTGAAAAAATTAGATTGGAAATAGAAAAACTGGTAAAAACCGGACCAAGCACAGTAGTTTCTGGAGATATTCCGTTTACTCCTAAGGCAAAAAAAGTAATTGAATTGGCTATGGAAGAGGCAAGAAATTTAGGGCATAACTATATAGGCACTGAACATCTTTTATTAGGACTAATAAGAGAAGGAGAAGGAGTTGCCAGTCAGGTGTTAGTGAATATGGACATGGATTTGAATAAGGTAAGAAGAGCAGTTATGGAATTGCTAGGGTCATCTACGATTGGTTAAGGTGGCAGTTCACAAGGTACAGTTCGTACAAAAACTCCTGCATTAGATAGTTTCGGAAGAGATATTACTACTTTGGCAAGAGAAAATAAACTTGACCCGGTTATTGGCAGAAGAGATGAAATAGAGAGAGTTATTCAAATTTTGAGTAGAAGAACCAAGAATAATCCGGTGCTTTTAGGAGAAGCTGGAGTTGGCAAAACTGCTATAGTAGAAGGATTAGCCCAGCAGATTGTAAAAGGAGATATGCCGGAAACATTGAGGGATAAAAGAGTAATTACCTTAGATTTAGCTTTAATGGTAGCAGGGACAAAATATAGAGGACAATTTGAAGAAAGAATAAAAGCTGTATTGGATGAAATTAAAAGGTCAGAAAATGTTATTGTATTAATTGATGAATTGCATACCCTGGTTGGTGCAGGAGGAGCAGAAGGTGCAATAGATGCTTCTAATATACTAAAACCTGCATTATCCCGAGGAGAGTTACAATGTATTGGTGCTACAACTTTAGACGAGTATAGAAAATATATAGAAAAAGATGCCGCATTAGAACGAAGATTTCAAACTATTATGGTAGAGCCGCCAACTCCAAATGAGACCATAGAAATTCTTAAAGGTTTAAGAGATAGGTATGAAGCTCATCACAGGGTAAAATTTACCGATGATGCTTTAGTTGCAGCAGCAAGATTTTCTGACAGATACATAACAGGAAGATTTTTGCCGGATAAAGCTATAGATTTAATTGACGAAGCAGGTTCCAGAGCGAGATTAGCAGTTATGACTATGTCTCCAGAAATAAAGGAATTAGAAGTTAAAATAGAAACTTTGAAAAAGGAGAAAGAAGCAGCAATTAAAGGTCAGGATTTTGAGAAAGCTGCTGAACTTAGGGACCGGGAGAAAAACGATAAAAATAAACTACAGAGAGCTAAAGGGGAGTGGGAAAAGACTAAAGGAGAAGCAAAGCCTGAGGTTGACGAAGAAGATATAGCCCATATTGTGTCTAAATGGACAGGCATACCCCTTATTAAGTTAGAAGAGAAGGAGAGTGAAAAATTGCTCAAGATGGAAGAAACAGTTCATAAGAGAGTTGTAGGTCAAGATGAAGCTATTTCTGCCATAGCACGTGCTGTGAGGCGTTCACGTGCAGGATTGAAAGATCCGCGCAAACCTATTGGTTCTTTTGTATTTTTAGGACCTACTGGAGTAGGAAAGACTCTTTTGGCTAGAGCGTTAGCAGAGTTTTTATTTGGAGATGAAGATGCGTTAGTTCAACTGGATATGTCTGAATATATGGAAAAATTTAATGTTTCAAGATTAGTAGGAGCTCCTCCTGGGTATGTGGGATATGAAGAAGGAGGTCAACTTACTGAGAAAATTAGAAGAAGACCTTATTCGGTTGTGTTATTGGATGAAATAGAAAAAGCACATCCAGATGTCTTCAATATACTCCTTCAGATTTTAGAAGATGGGAGGTTAACTGATAGCTTTGGAAGGAAAGTAGATTTTAGAAATGTGCTTTTAATAATGACTTCTAATGTAGGGGCCGAAATGTTAAGAAAACAGGGTTCAATAGGATTTAAGTCCCAGGAAGAAGAGGTTACTTATCAGACTATGAAAGAAGGACTTTTAGATGAAGTTAAGAAAACTTTTAAACCTGAATTTTTAAACAGATTAGATGATGTGATAGTCTTTAGAGCTCTTACCAAAGAAGATTTATGGAGAATAGTAGAGATAGAAGTAAAACAAGTAAAGGATAGACTAAAAGAACAAGATATTTGCATAGAACTTACCGAAGATGCCAAGGATTTTCTGATAGAGAAAGGCTTTGATAAAGTTTTTGGGGCCCGGCCTTTAAAAAGGACAATCCAGCGTTATTTAGAAGACCCCTTGGCTGAACAAATAATATCTGGGGAATTAGAAAAAGTTACACCTATTAAGGTTATTTGCATAAAAGATCGTGACAAATTAAAATTTGAAAAGTCTACTGAAAAAAAGACTGTTAGAAATTAAATATTAAATGCAGATTCACCCCGTTAAGATATGGCCCAGCCCCGTTAAATAATTTCATAGTGAATATCTAACGGGGTTTACAATTCAAAATAATGAGGCGCATAATTCGACGCATAATATGGACAAGAAGGGCTCTCATATTCTTTGTTCTGGTTATTATATTCTTTATTTTCATAAATTTGAAAATAGACAAGTTAAGAGAGAATATAAGATATGATTTAGAAAAAGCCTTAACTGAAACTACAGGGGAGAAAGTAAAAGTAGGGGTTATATCTGGAGGGTTAATCAGAGGGCTTTTATGTGAAGGCATTTCTATAAAAGGAGAGACTGAATCAGGCAACAGGGTATTATTAGAAACCGGAAACATTCATTCCAATCTGTCCCTTTCAAATGTTATTTTTCATCCTTCCAAACTATCTAAAGTCAAATTAAAAATAGACTCTCCTCATTTATATACCAATCATGGTAGCTTCAACTTGATTAGAAGCTTGGCTAATCTTCTATCCAATAATTTTCCCTGTATTTCTGATAAAGATATAGACCCCGTTAGAAATTTTAAGCATGTTTCGTTAGGTAGTAGATATCTAACCTGGCTTGCTCAAAGGGTAGGGCTTTCTAACGTGGTAGAAATAGAATTTAATAATGCTAAGATAACATCTGACATTTTTACCCCGTTAGAAGAGTCTATATTTCAAGACAAAGATAAGACAAAAGAAAATCGTTTGCTTGGGAGTGATTTTAAACACATCCCAAATCTTCTAATGGGGTTCACCCTGGCAGATAACTTAGAAGGTAATATTTTAATTACTTCAGAAAATATAAGCTTTAATTCAACTGCAACATTACTTTCAAATATTGAAATTAATATAAATGGAAATGTAGGAAGATCAGGAGTAAATAGATATTCTCAAATAGATTTTAACTTTAATAGCCGCAATATCAATGGACAAATCAACATTTTCGGAATAATAGACTCGTTTTTAATTAGAGGCTATATAACCTTGCTTGATAATGGCGTCTTCCCAGTTAAACCTGATAGAAAATATTTAATAAACGGTGATATAAATTTCGCTAAAAATTTAGTTAAAGTAAAGATTGAGCCAAGTTTTAAACTTAGTAAAAATGTTTATGATAAGCTTTGGACTTATCCGGAAAATCGCGAGATCGAAATAATTGCGGATTTTTCTGCCTGGCCCATTTTTAAATCCCAATTTTATATGCATCATATTTTATTGGGAAATTTAGACCTATGCACCAATATATTTTTTAAAATATATCCAAGATTCGATAAATCTACTAATATACAGAAAGGGCTTTATATAAACCTTTCAACATCTGGGACTGTAGTCAATTTTATGCCATTTGAAGAATTAACAACTAATTTTAGCTTTTTAGATAGAAGGATAGAGATAGAAAAATTAGAAATTGGGGAAAATATTACTGGTGAAGGAAGTATATATTTAGAAGATCCAATTAAATTGGATCTATCTTTTTCATTAAATACATTTTTATTAGATGAGTTCAAGAACATATTTCTTCCCTCTTTTACTGAGGGAGAACTCTCTGGCATAATGAATGCAGATGTGAAGGTTAAAGGAAATTTTAATCGCCCAGAGTTTCTTATTTCTATTGAAGGTAGCGATGGAAGGTTTGGTAATATACACTATGATAAAATTATTTTAGAAATAGAAGGCATTGGTTCAAAATTTAAGATTTTGGATGGAGTAGTATATAGCGGTGAGACAAGATTTAAAATAAAAGGCGATATAAATGTTTCCAAAATAGGTAGTGAAGAAGCATTTAATATAGAATTTGAAAACCAGAATAAGAACTCATTTATTTTTGAGAAATGGCAGATTAGTGCGAGAGAAGGAAAAAGACTTGATTTAATTAGAGACCTCAGGGGTAATTTCCGGCTAAGATTCACCGCAATAGGAATGGATGAAGCTGTCTCGGGACCTATGGATTATAGCGAGTTTGAAATAAAGTATAAGTTAACTGAAGATAAAAGTTTTAAAATACAACTTAGAAAAGAAGAGGAAGTGGTAGGTATTAAAAAAAGTTTTGAATTTTAAAAAGAGAGCTCTGAAAAAGTCTAAAAATAAACAGAGCTCTTTGATCAGAGGTCTCCGATGTAATTTTGGATAGTTTTTCAGAGACCTCAAAAAGAACTATGAGAAATTGGTTTAAAAAATTAGGTGAAGAAATTGTAGGTTTCTTATTGTATATAGGGAAGCTTACTATCCTTTTCTTTCAAACATTGTTTTGGATATTTATCCCTCCATTTAAAAAGAAGGCTTTAATAGAACAGCTGAATAAAGTAGGTGTAAATAGTTTTTCTATAGTATTTTTAACATCTATATTCACAGGAATTGTACTTGCGTTGCAAGGTGCCTATCAGATGCAGAGAATATCTGCTGAAATTTATGTAGCTCCATTAGTGGCGCTCTCTATGGTTAGAGGATTAGGTCCTGTGCTTACTGGGTTAGTTATAGCTGGTAGGATAGGTGCCTCTAACACTGCAGAAATTGGAACTATGAAGGTAAGTGAACAAATAGATGCTTTAGAAGTTTTAGCTACCAATCCGGTAAAATATTTAATTGTTCCAAGATTTTTGAGCTTGTTAGTAATGTTACCTATTCTTACTATCTATGCTAATGTTATTGGGATGCTCGGGGGATTTATTGTGGGAGTATATAAGTTAGATATTTCACCTTCAATGTATTTAAGTATGACTTTTGATGCTCTTGGATTCAAAGATATTTTTACCGGATTAATCAAATCAGTAGTATTTGCCATGATTATAGCTATAGTATCTTGTTTTGAGGGCTTGGATGCAAAAGGAGGTGCAGAAGGAGTAGGTAAGGCAACTACTGCTTCGGTTGTTACCTCTTTTATAATGATTATTGCTGCAGATTGTCTATTCACTATGATATCTTATTTTTTAATGTAAATTCACTTTGCTCATTGCACAGATTACCACAGATAACTACTCGCAGATTAGCACAGATTTGTTGTTTTATCTGTGCCCATCTTGTATCTTTTTATCTGTGATCATCTGTGATTTAAAAATGATAGAAATTAGGAATATAAGTAAAACTTTTAATAATCATAATGTCTTAAATGAGCTGAGCTTAAAAATAGATACAGGGCAAACTACCGTAATAATAGGGTGTAGTGGATGTGGGAAAAGTGTTCTTTTAAAACATATTATTGGCATATTAGAGCCTGATTCAGGTGAAGTTTTAATAGACGGTGTAGACATATCAAAACTTAAGGGCAAACAATTAAACAACCTCAGACTTAAATTTGGACTTGTTTTTCAGAGTGCAGCCTTATTCGATTCCTTGACAGTTGAAGAGAATGTAGGTTTTGCTTTGAAAGAACATGTATTAATGGATAAAGATGCTATCAAGAAGAGGGTAAGAGAATGCTTAGAAATGGTAGGTTTGGTGGGAGTGGAAGATTTAATGCCACAGAGTCTAAGTGGGGGGATGAAGAAAAGGGTTGCGCTGGCCAGGGCTATTAGTGTAGAGCCGAAAATTATTCTTTACGATGAGCCAACTATTGATATAGACCCCATTATGGCTGCTAACATTAATAATTTAATTCGCAAATTGCACGATAGCTTAAAAATTACATCAATAGTGGTGACTCATAATATGGTTAGTGCTTATAGTATTGCAGATAAAATCGCAATGTTATATGAAGGAAAGATAATTTTTGAAGGCACTCCAGAAGAGATAAAAAATACACACAATCCTATGGTTAGACAGTTCGTTTTAGGAGAGATTCATGGACCTTTAACTCACTAATATTGGATACATTATTTATAGGTTATCTGAGGTTGCAAAAAACAAAACATAAAAATAAAAGGGTCACACCTAT
>CAYOMG010000067.1:0-3098 GCA_964404995.1 uncultured Planctomycetia bacterium
AAATAATTGAAGAAGAACCTGAAGCATTTATAAAACTTGCAGAAGATTATATTAAACAAGGAAATATACAAAAGGCAGTAGAATATTTAAAAAAAGCTATTACATTAGAGCCAACTAATCTAGATGCGTTTTTAAAACTAAGCGAAATTTATCTTGAACAAGGTGATTATAACCAAGCTATACACTATCTTGAACAAATTACTAAACTAACCCCTGAAGCACCTGAGCCTTACCTGCAACTTGGTAGAATATATAATAAGCTTGGTGAAACAGATAAAGCTATACTCTACTTAAAACAGGCAATAGATAAAGGTTTGGATGATGCAGAGGTATATATAGAAATGGCCAGTATTTACCGGGAATTGGATAAACCACAAAAGGCTATACCTTATCTGAAAAAGGCAATAGATATAGCTCCTGAAGAAATATTTGCATATATAGAACTAGCCCATACTCTAAGACAATTAGATAAACTTCAACAGTCCCTGGCTTATCTGAAACAGGCATTGGGAAAAGCACCAGATAATGTAAATTTATTTTTACAAATAGCTGATTTCTATATGGAATTAGATAAACCGCAGGATGCTACAGTTTATCTGAAACAAGCATTAATAAAATTTCCAGATGATATAAATATCTATATAGAACTCGGACAAACCTATAATATACTTGATGAACCAGAAAAAGCCATAGATTATCTTAAAAAAGCTATTCAACTTGACCCTGATGTGCCTGAAATATATGTAGAATTAGGGAGGATTTTCAACAATACCAATCAGCCTGATAAGACTATTGAGCTTCTTAATAAGGCATTAGAGAGAAATGTGAAGCTATCGCTTGGTGCGTATGTACAACTTGCAAGAGCTTATCTCAAAATAGGAAGAGGATATAGAGATAAAGGAGAATTTGAAAAAGCTAAGGAATTTCTTAATACTGCTATCAAGGAAATAGATAAATTCTGGTTAATCCCTTCAAAGACTGAACTAATCGAACATATTGAAGGAATTCTAAAAAAACTTCCGTAGAAATTTATTCTTTTGGTATTTCCATAAATCCCAGTCAAAATTGCCAAGTGTCAAAGTCAGGTTTAAATATAATCCACTATATACTTACAAAAATTCTCTAAATCTAAAAGGTTATTCTGGATAATATTATAAAGTTCTTCAGAAGTTGCCTCGTAATAAAGACAAATTACCCTCAGTCAATGCAATTTAGCCACTTCGGGATAAGTTCTAAAGGTGCAGCCGAAGTTTCTTGAGTTCCTGAGTTATTTATTCTCTATTGGGAAAAATATATTAGCTTGTATATGAAAATAGGCTTCCAGAAATAAGTTGTTCTAAAATATCTTTATAATCTTGAAGTAATTTTTGATGATTTACTTCTTCTGTTATTTTCACTGCCCTCTCTGCTACCTCCTGACAGTAATTACATTCTTTGCAAGATTTCAAATGGCAATCTTCTTTTATAAAATATTCCAAAAAATTATCTAAGGCTTGATTATCAATATAAATTGGCACCTTAGTAAGTATATTCTTTAATTTATAGAGCTTAAATATGTTAACTTGAGCTGGACGAAAGAGATATTTTAATGTTTTAATTTTGTCGGAACTAAATTTATCACTAAAACTTTTCCTATCTGTTGCAGATGAAAATACTCCTAATAAATCCAATAAATTACCTTCATATTTCCTTTCAGAATAAGCTTTTACTATTAAAGCAATTTTTCGTGCTGGCATTTCTCTATCTACTAATTTAAATTCATCAAAACCTAAATCTTGGTAATAATGTAAATCTTCAGGACGAATCCAATCACTTCTTATAAAATTAACAGGTTCTCTAAGTTGTCTTGCCCGGCAGTATAAAGAACAATAATCTATAAAAAAGCCTTGAAGTATGTGATTTGACTGTGAGGCATGAGAGAGAAGAAGAGTATGATAAATATAAAAAGGGCAATTATAAATACATCCGTTATTTACAATTAATTGGAGCCTTGTTTTAATATTTTTTCTAATTGCTTTTAGCAATTTAAAATCACGGTTAATATCCTGATGTGCTAATGTAATACGGTCCGCACCAAGGTTTTCCCAAAGCCTTGCTCTCTCTATTGAATTTATTTGTGCCATGGTAGAAACATATACTTTTAATTTGGTATAATTTCTTTTTATAAACTGCAACAGGTAAGGAATAGTTACCGTCACCGAATCTACTTCTATATTCAGGAGCCATTCTAAAAGCTTACACATTCTTTTTTGCCCGGATTTAGTAAACTCCCGATTATCTAAGCATGCCGCATTTAGAAGATAATTAAACTCTAAACCCTGGCTGTGAACCTCCTTGATATGTTGCCTAACTTGCCTTTTAGATACTTCTGGTGTAGTGAGAGTTGGTCTGCCACCTCCCACAAAATCCTCAGACAACTTACCATAGATTTCTCTTACCTGAGAGTTAATAATCCTGGAAATTAATTGGCCTTGCCAGTTGGTAGGAACAGATAATTGCATAGAAATTAAAGGTAGGTTAGTAACAAAATTTACATCCGAGAAGAAGGATTTTTTTCAGACTGCAGCAAATCTTTTGCTTTATCTATTAAATCCTGGATATATTGTTTACGTCCTGGATGTGCATTTTGTATAACGTTCTCAAATTCCACTAATGCAAGAAAATAATATCCTTGTGCTAAATAAATTTCTCCTAAAGCAGCACGAGCACTTGCTAAATCAGGATTAATATTCAATGCTTTATTAACAGAATTCATTGCCTTCGTATATTCCTTTAGCTCTAAATAAATATAGGCTAAATTACTCCATACAGAAGCAGATTCAGGTTCAATCTCTAATGCTTTTTTATACCACTTTAAGGCTTGTTCATATTTTCCCTGAGAATGATAAACTATTCCCAAACCACCTAAGGCTTTTACATCTTTTGGGGCTAACTCTACTGCTTTTTTATATTCTTCCTCAGCCTTCTCATATTCTCCCTCACTCCAATATTTCCTTCCTGACTTTATATGGATTTCTGCTTTTCTTTCTATCGTAGCTTCCTCAGCAGCTATAGAAATAGAAACTGTAGGAATTACTAACATTATCCCAATAAGAAAT
>CAYOMG010000067.1:3170-6445 GCA_964404995.1 uncultured Planctomycetia bacterium
GTTTTCTTTATCAATTACATTGGGACAAGCGTGTACCCAAAAATTTTAAAATTCGTTTCTTGTTTAACTATCTGGATAATTTCTAAATCTAAACACTGATCTTCTGACGAATGCAGTTCAATTTGAATTCCCTTATCTTCATAAAATTCAAATTCTAAAGTTGCTGGTTTAAAAAAACTCCTTATACCTGTTATTAAATTCTTATAGCGAAACAAATATTTAATTAAGATATGATATTTTTTTTCTGCTAAATATCTATTTATTTCCCTCAATTCTCTTAAAGGAATAAATTCTACCAAGGCTTGCTTATTATTTATAACTGCATAGATAGAATTTTCTTCGTGAGGAAAAATCATTCCAAATTTATGGAAAAGTAAGTTAAGATGACATCTGAACTTATTAAATTCAAAGACATAATCTCTATTAAGATTTCCTTTGGTAGCTTTCTCCAAAAACAACACTAAATCGTAACTTGAGACTGCGCAACTTTCAGGCATATTAAACCAACCAATTGGAGTAACACCATAAAATACGACCCCCTTTATAAAATCATTATTTGTAATTGTAAACTCCAATATATCTTCCATTTCATCTATGTTTACATCTTTAGCAATTCGGGTAGAGAGATAAACACTATTAAAATTTAGCTTCTTCAGATTCTTTAGTGCTGCTAACTTATAATTAAGATGTTTCCTTTCACCTGTAAAATATTGAGAGGTTAATGGTGAGAGGCTATCTAAAGATATATATATTTTTTTTATGCCAGATTGAATTAGTCTCTTAGTATAATCAGAATCTGCAAGACGAATTCCATTTGTCCATAAAACCGGTATGTTCCCGAATTTGTTGGTTAATCGGATGAATTCAAATATATCTTCATTTAATGTAGGCTCTCCTTTCGTAAAACATACCTTTTTATTCTTGCCAATTCTTTCTAATATGTATTTGACATCCTCCAGCCTCATTTCTGAAAAATCAAATCTACCATCTTCTGTCTGACTACCACATATCCGGCATCTCATATTACATCGATTACTAATAGGCAACATTATAAATAAACTTTCTCTTCTTATCCTTTTCCATAGTTCATCTGTTGCGAATGCACCCAAGGTTTGCTCAGATAATACTCTTTCTTTTGTTTCGGCTAAATTATCCATTCTTCCCTCCTTTTCAATTTAGGGGATTATATTATTACCATCACTATTAAAATCTAAGCAATCAAAAGGAATTTTTAATATACAAACTAATCCGTATGCCTTCTATCTCATAATCTAACATTTTAGAATATTCTGACTCCAGGTAAGATTTAACTGCCAAAGAGTTTTCATCCAAATTGCCGTCTCTTGCCCAATTTCCAGAAATTAACCAGATTCTTTTATATGGCAAAATTTTAACTCTTGTTAAGTCAATTATATAGCCCTCTCTACCGTATGTCAATATATTCCTTCGCCAATATTCATCCTGTGCATCTGGAATTATAAAATAACGATAGGAATAATCTTCTCCTAAATAATACCAAAAAAGAGCAGTAAATTGAGGATTTGTAAATGCTATTATATCACCTTCTCGATAATTATCTTGAATAAATTTGGTTGCAGGCCTAACGGGTCTTTTAATATATGTCCCAAGATGGTACCGGGCAGGTGCTGGCATTTTATCCTGATAATAGTTAGTTAGAGATAACCATACAAAACATAATAGTCCAGATACCAGAACCATTTTAAGTATTTGTTTTTTTATAGAATGTATGCCTGAACCAATAAGAAGTAGATAGCCTGGCAAAAACAGCGCCATCTGTCTGGAAATATAGATAGATACTAATTGAGAAACTAAAAATGCACTAATTATAGGAAGAAATACAAATAGTATAATAATTGTTGTAGATTCTCTATATTTTTTTAATCCTCTACAGATACCAATGATTAATATGGCAAGAAATAAAATAGATGAAATAAAATAGATAGTTGGAGTTGCTGTATAGCCCAAATTAAAATTAGAAAAAGTTATATAGAATGAAAAAGGGGTGGGACGGGGTATCCAAAATTCCTCGGCTACAAATTGCAAGCGTCTAATAAAAACATTTAGCCAGGGAAGAAAAAATAAAATTACTCCACACCAGGTTAAAAACCAGTTTTTTATATGTCTTCTATTATGTTTAAATAAAACTATTATCCCTTGAGGAATTAAAACTAATGGAAATAAATAATTTGTATAGATTCCTGCTGCTTGAGTAAATAAAAGAGCTATCCAAAGAATTAACCTATCTTCTCTTATACAACGAACAAAAAAATAAATAGCCAGGATTACTAAAAATATGCTCTGGGTATATGCTCTTGCCTCTTGAGAATACCATATATGTAAAGGAGAAATAGTTAGAAGAAGTGCAGCCCAAAGCGCAACTTTTCTCTCAAATAACAATTTTCCAAGTAGATATATAGCTATTATTGACAAACATCCAAAAATAAAAGCAGGAAATCTCAACCAGAATTCACTTAATCCAGTTAATCTAACTAAACCTGCAAGTAAAAAACTATGTAATGGAGCTTGAGTGTCACCTGAGATAAACTGAGGATATTGTGCCAGATATGCGCTATAAACTTCATCAAACCATAAATCACGATAACCTAATTTATATATCCTCAAAACTAATCCAAGCAAAATGATAACCAATAATGTAATCCTTATTCCTAAACTTGCAAATCTTGTCTTATCACTCACTAAAAGAATATTCATTTTCCTATTTCAGTAAAAAACCATATAGCTCCTGAGAACAGAGCTAATATCCGGAAATTACGCCAGATATGATACTGGATACCAAAAATTAATATATCTATAGCAGTAAAAAGATAGAAAATAAAAAGAGCCATTAGGACTATTAAGTTAATCCAATTTTGAAAATAAAATAAATAGGTTAAGAAAAAAGCAAGTATTAGTAGACCTATACAAATTCGCTCCATGCACATTTTACCAAAGAAAACAGCACTTGTCTTAATCCCTTCAGCACTGTCTCTTTCTATATGATTTACTTCATGTATTAGCTGTAAAAGAGCACTTAAGATTACAAGGAGAAAAAAAATACTTAAAGCTCTAAAGTCAAAATTTGATTCTTCTAAATATCCTACTAAGAAAAACTGGGGAAATGCCAATGCGCAGCATAAGGTGCCTAAGATAGGAACATTTTTTAGCCTCAGTGGCTTAAGAGAATAAATAATTTGAAGTGCAAGCGGAATTAGTATAATTATTCTCTGAACTGGTTCAAGAATATAAAAACCAAA
>CAYOMG010000068.1:0-6243 GCA_964404995.1 uncultured Planctomycetia bacterium
TTATATTATCCCACAGATATGCACATATAAAATTTACAGATGCGCATAGATATCTCTGTGCTAATCTGTGGTTTCTCTTAATTACATTCTGCTCTCTTAGGTAAAGTAAAAATAAATGTAGTGCCCTTATCTAATTTACTTTCGGCCCAAATTTCTCCTTTATGTACTTTTATAATTCGTTTTACTAAAGAAAGTCCCAATCCGCTTCCTTTCTCTTTTCTGTTAATTGGATTATCTGTACGGTAAAATTCGTCAAAAATTTTAGATAAATCATGCACCGCTATTCCGGATCCAGTATCACTTATTTTTACTTTAACTTCGGAAGTGTTATCTTCGATAGTTATATTTATTTTGCCTTTTCCAGGGGTAAATTTTACTGCATTTCCTAATATATTTATAAATACTCTTTCAATATGAGTAGAATCTGCATAGATTACTAACGGCTTATCCGGTATATTCCATGAAAGAACTATCTTCTTCTCTTCGGTTTGAGGACGAATAATGTCCAATACATTCTCTAAGATATCTTTTAGTAATACTTCTGACATTTCCATTTCAACTTTTCCAGATTCTATACGTGACATATCTAAAAGGTCATTTATTAATTTTGCTAAATTATTAGAATGCTTATTAATTCTTCGCAATCTTTCACATTGTTCTGGATTAACTTTTCCAAGTCTCCCGTCATATAAAATAGAAGCATATCCTTTTATTGAGGTTAAAGGGGTACGTAATTCGTGACTTACTGCGGAGACAAAGTCTGATTTCATCTGGTCAAGTTTTTTAAGTTCTTCATTAGCATTAGCTAACTCTTTAGTTCTTTCTTTTACTCTTGCTTCTAACTCCTGATGAGATTTCCAAATTTGCTCATAAAGATGTGCATTTTCCATCGCTACGGAGATTTGCGCGGTAAAAATAGAAATTATCTCTAAGTCACTTTCTGTAACTCGGGCGTAAGGTGACTCAGAACCCATAAATAATAATCCTATTGCTGTATCTTTTAAAACAATAGGAGCAACACAGAAAGCATTAACCTTAAAATTATTAGCCAATTCTAATGCATTTTTATCTTTTTTAGTTAGCCTATTATAAATTAAACTCTCATTTTTCACTAAAGTTCTTTTTAAAATAGGAGAACTTTCTATTATTTCATAAAGCTCAGTTAATTTACTATCTGTATAACCTACTTCTTTACGTATGATGAGTTTTTTTGATTTATGTTCAATAGTAACAACTATACATTTTTCAAACCCGAGTTCTAATACAACATCTTTAGAAAGGGATTCGAATAATTCATTAACATCAAATATTCTGTTTATAGTTTTACCTAATTCATGAAGTGTATATAATCCTTTTATTCTTTTGTCCAATTCTTCCTGGGTCTTGTTTAGTTCAAGGTCAGTTTTAACTATAATCTTAGCTTGCTCATCAAGTTCCTTATAAGCAGTCTTTAAACCACTTAATGTTTTCTCTTTGTCCTGCCCTATTTTTTTTTCTTTCTCTCCTATTGCACCTAGCCAGTACAGAAGTAATATTCCTATGAATAGTGGTAAAAATTTTAATATTAGATTTTCAAATGGGGAAAGCACACCTATTGTAAATATAATAATTAGAGTGTAAGTTATAAATTTTATCTTAGACATTGATACTATTCTCCCACAGCAAGAATTACTATTGACTCATTATGAAAATAGGCTCGTCCAATATTTATTTCAGCCTTTAAAGGAGCCTGTTCACCATAAGTATAAGCCCCAATTATAGGGATATTTTCCCCGAGTACAGTTTTAACTATTTCAATCTCTTTAAAATTATCTCTTCCTAATAGCTTATCTCGGGATATAGAACTGAAAATCAGAACAAATTTTATAGAGCTTCTTTTTATGTTCCTTTTTGCCTGCTCTGCGGCATCTTTAGCAGCAGCTAAGCAAGTGTCTTTATTGCCAATCATTAATCGTACCCTACTTCCTTCGGGTGCTTCAGCTCCGCAGATAAGTGAGCCATCCTTGCTGACTTTAAAAGGATTTCTAACTAAATATTCTTCCTCATCAGGTATGGACATCCCCAATGGGTAGAGTATGGCCATTCGCGACAAAGGTCTGGTTTCTAATTCCTGTGTTTCATCTTCAAAATACTCTTTATATATATTTATAGCAGGTTGATTATCTATTTGTTTTATTACATTTGAAAAAGAATTGGTTATAATTCTCGTTTTTCCTAAAGGACGCCATCCATGCTTCGCCCCAATACCAAAATCTATATCTCCTCCCAAAAGTATACCTACTACTGATTCAGTATAAACTTTATCTTTGAAATATTGGAAACTTTTTTGAAAAAGAAAATTATCTCCAGCAGAACCGCCCACTATAGGGAAACTAGTGCCTAAAACTTCCTGGCAACCTCTTATTATGGCTGCTCCGTTACCTTTAACTCCATCTGGAAACATTATAAATACTCTCCTCGGGTTTTCGTAGGTAATCCCCATATATTTGGAAAAAACTAATCCCGCCTCTCTGGCTGCAGAATAACCTGCTTCTCTTGCATTTTTTATAATATCTTCACCTATACCTAAACCAACTTTTAATTTTTTAGATTTTACTACCATCACCACAATTGAAGCTTTATCCGGTCCTTCTGTTGTAATTTGTCCAGCACAACTTGCGCCAATAAGTGAAGCTTCTCCGGTAACCGATCTGAGCCCTTGAACTATTTTATTCTGATCATAACTCGCACAGGCAAATACAAATACTAAATCCGGAAGCGTTCCTCGCATTTCGCCAAGAGCTTCCAGTGCTGCAGTTTGAGCAGCACTGAAAGCGTTAGGTAATTTACTTTTTCCTACTCCTGCCCACATTAGTTTGTCCTTTTTGAATATAGCCTACTAATAAAATATTACCTATTATTTAACATAGTGTCAAGTAAATGCTTGAAATGCTTAAAATCACAAATCCCAAATTACTGGCTTCAGACTCCACGCTACAGGCTAACATGCTTTAAAGATTTAAAACTTGTAGCTTACAGCATGGAGCATGTAGCTTTTTATATTATTTTCTCTCTAGTTCGGCTATTATTACATCTGCGGCCCTGGATGCTGCGCCTTGAGGCTCAAGTATATATTTTATATTTTTTAATTTATTTTTAGTATTGTTTAACTTGTAAGAATTCTTAAGCATAGACATGGCTAACTTTGATATATTAGCAGGAGTAGCTTCAAACTGCAGGAGTTCAGGTACTATTCTTTCCTCAGCTACCACATTTACTAAACCAATATTGGGTATTTTTATTTGTGGTTTAAGTAAAAGCCAGGTTAAAATTGAAGTTTTATATATAATAATCATAGGTTTTTCCAGGAGAGAAGCTTCTAATGTAGCTGTTCCAGAAGCAACTAGAAGTAGAGTTGAGATGTTCATACAATCATAAGTTTTCCCTTCCATTATACGTATGGGAAAGTTGGCACTTTTGGTATGTCTAAAAAAAATTTCATCAGGTAACCCTTTTGCTACAGGAATAACAAATTGCACTCCGTGAATTTCATTATAAATTATTTTGCAAGCTTTTATCATTGTGGATAAATGCCTTCTTATCTCTGAAATTCTTGAGCCAGGTAGAATTCCTATTGTTGGCAAAGAAGGATTTAGCCCAAACTCCACAAAAGTATCTTGTCTTGATTGAGTCGGCTTTACTAAATCCAATAATGGATGTCCTACAAAAGTTACATCTAACCCTTTTTCTTTATACAGCTTTTCTTCAAAATTAAAAACTACTATCATCTTATCTACAAGTTTTCTAATTAATTCTATTCTTCTTTCACCCCAGGCCCATATTTGTGGACTAATGTAGTATATAATGGGGATATGCCTTTTTTTAGCTTCTCTTGCAAATCTTAGGTTAAAGCCAGGAAAGTCTATAAGAATTATAGCGTTTGGTTTTATTATATCTAACTGTTTAGATAGATGATTATATATATGTTTAAATTTGAGTAGATTTTTTACTATTTCCCAGAAACCAACCTCTGCTAAATCTACCATATTAAAAATAATATCTACCCCGGCAGATTCCATTAATTTACCACCTACTCCATAAATTTTAATTTCATTTAACTTTTCTAACAATGCTTTCGCAAGATTTGAACCGTGTAAATCTCCAGATAGTTCCCCGGCTATGATTAATACATTTTTTTTAGCCATTGTGAGTTATTTTTAGGTCACTGAAAAACACCTCTAAAACGCCTATTTTTTTATAAGAAATAATCAAGATACAAGTTACAATAACCAAACAATAATCAATAACCAATTTTTCAATAACCAAACTAACTATAGAGGTGACAAGAGGATCTAATTTAGATTTTGTTTGATTATTGGATATTGAATATTAGAATTTATTTGTATCTTGTTTCTTGGTTATTGGTAATTTCATTTTATCTGCGTTTACAAAGACCTTTCAGTAATTTTATTTTTTCTTATCTTCTTTTCTATCCTTACAGCAATTTCTAAAGCTTTCTTTGCTTCTATACCAGAGACTATAGGTTTTGTTTCTTTTTCTATACATTGGATGAAAGATTTAAGTTCAGCTTTTAGTGGCTCCTCTTTTTTTATAGGGATAGTCTCTTTTAATATATTTTTATTTTTCTTCTTATAAATAACTGCCTCTTGTTTTACATAATCTAAAGATATATAAGCATTTTTCTCAAATATGCGTATTTTTCTCATTATATCGTTAGTAACTCTACTGGCTGTAAGATTGCAGACACTTAAATCTTTAAACATTATTCTGGCATTTGCAATGTCTTCATATTTAGATAAAATATTAACTCCCATTGCATCGATTTTTTTAATTGGAGATTTTATTAGGGCTAAAATAATATCAATATCATGTATCATAAGGTCTAAAACAACTCCTACATCTGTACCTCTTCGCGTAAATGGTCCCAACCTATGACATTCTATAAAAATAGGAGTTCTGCAAATTTTTATTAATTTTTTTACTGCTGCATTAAACCTTTCTACATGTCCAATCTGCAAAACAACACGCCTTTCTTTCGACAATTTCAGTAGCTCTTCTGCCTGTTTTAAAATTGTAGTAATGGGTTTTTCTATTAATACATTTGTTTTTCTTAATAAGTATTCTTTAGCAATGGAAAAATGTAAACGTGTCGGCACTGCAATACTAACTGCCTCTAATTTTCCTAAAAGTTTTTTATAATTTGTACAGTAAGAAGTTTTGTATAAACTGGCAATTCTTTTAGCTCTGCTTTTATTAATATCACATATCCCTTCCAGTGAAACATTCTTCATCTGTGAATAAATATTAGCATGAATTGAACCCAAATGCCCTACTCCTATAACGCCAACTCTAATCTTTTTCATAGTGTAAGATTTTCTTCACAAATTTATATTATGCACAGATTGGCACAGATAACTTCTCACACTTATCTGTTGCAGGTGGGGATTAGCACGGATTTGATGTTTTATCTGTGCCCATCTGTGGAATAATGTAAAAGTATAAAAACTGAATTACATTACTCAAGTTAATTATATTTCAGTGATGTTCATAAGTCAATCAGAAATAACACGATTTTTTGTTTAACTGTTATTACTAAGTCAAGATGTTAATTTTTTATCAGTTTAAAATTGACTTTATTAACCTTGTGTGGTAAATTGAGTTAAGTGAAGCTTTCTCAATTTTGTAGTAAGTATTTTTCATAACAAATCAGTTCTTGGGTAAATTTTTGCTTTGAAATTTTTCCCTTGAGAGAGTTTCTGATGATAGAGATTTAAAATAGATTTCAGAGATTGTTTCTTATCAATGAAATCGCTGTAATCTTAAAAAAATCTTCGCAATTAAGTTCTTTCCATATTGTCACGAATTTAGGAAAGAACTATTTAAGTTATGGCGGCGTAGCCAAGTGGCTAAGGCGGAGGTCTGCAAAACCTTTATTCAGCGGTTCGAGTCCGCTCGCCGCCTTTATTAAAAGTGCGGGGCAAATCCGCTTCCCGCCTCCAGAAATTTTTGCCGGGATGTTGGAATTTGGTAGACAATGCAGATTTAAAATCTGTTGGGGCTTAGCTCCGTGAGGGTTCGAGTCCCTCTCCCGGCACTATAAAGACAGGTTTTCGGAAGTTAAATGAGGTTGTCTGAAGTTGACTGAGGTTACAAAAAAGCAACATAAGATAACATCATATAGCCCTTAATTTTGGGCGCATAGCTCAGTTGGTTAGAGCGTTTGCTTGACATGCAAAAGGTCAG
>CAYOMG010000069.1:0-5563 GCA_964404995.1 uncultured Planctomycetia bacterium
ATTTTCTGAGTTTGCTTATGCTAAATCTTTAGCTTTATTTACTTTTATATTGGCTTCTGTAACCGATTTTTATGATGGTCGTATTGCAAGAAAACAAAATTTAATTACTAACTTTGGTAAGCTGATGGATCCTATTGCAGATAAAATATTGGTGCTTTCTGCTTTTATCGGGTTTGTTGAGTTGGAACTTATACCAAGCTGGATAGTAATAATAATAATTTCGAGGGAGGTGATAGTTACCAGCTTGCGACTTTTCGCAGCGAACTCCGGTTTAGTTCTTTCCGCTCAGAACTTAGGCAAACATAAAACTGCTTCACAGATGGCTTCAATACTTATTATTTTAACTTTTCTGTTCCTTAAAGATTTATCTACAAATTTGTTTTTCTTTTGGAATATAGAAATAGAAAGATGGTTAAAAAATATTATATTCATAGTTATGCTTATAGTAGTAAGTTTAACTTTAGCTTCCGGTATTTTGTACTTATGGAAAAATCGTTTTATCTTTACCCAGTTAGAAAAAAAACCCCGCCTTTAGGATAAAAAAATACAGAGTGTGAATTATCTTGTGAGCAGCAGGAAATTCTGGCTAGTTTGAATGTTACTTTACCCAGGATAGAAAGGAAATTAGAAAAGATTTCTCTTCATTTATGAAAAAGTATGCTCATCGATTGTAGTGACGAAAACAGACATTTTGTTGTCGTAAGTCATTGAAATAAAACAACTGTCAATTTTTTCATGCGGAACTTGGGCTAATAGGTGGGGTTTCTGATAATTGCTTGACTATTCGGCTTCTATTGTGATAAAATTTTAAATGAATCCCATCCATATCGGATGGACTTATCTACAATCCCCCACCCAGCGAACTGGATGCGGGGTTCAATTCGCACCCACTGATTCGTCCCTCTTCTTGCCCCCCCCTCTTTCTTGCGAAAGCAAGAAAGAGGGGGGGGGCAGGGGGAGCGAATCAAAACGGTGGATGCTCACTGAAGGAGGAATAAGATGTTGGAAAAATTGAAAGAAAGATTGAAAAAGCTTGAAGTAAAATTGGAAAGCTTAAGGGGGTATCTTTGAAGTTAAAAAACATAAAAGCAATATACAAGAATTAGAATACAGAATGGCACAGCCAAATTTCTGGGAGAATTCTAAACAGGCTAAAAAAATAGTTCAAAAATTAAAAGATGAGAAAAATGTTGTTGAACCATGTGAGAGTATCTGGAAAGAATTAATAGATTTAAAAGAGCTGATAGAATTAGTTGAGGAAAAAGATACTTGTTCTCTGGAAGAATTAAAACTAGATTTAGAAACTTTAGATAAGCGAATTGAAAAATTAGAATTTCAACTTCTGTTATGTGGAGAGCATGATAAAAATAATACAATAGTAAATATCCATGCAGGTGCCGGGGGGGCAGAGTCTTGCGACTGGGCAGGGATGCTTTTTAGAATGTATTCCAGGTGGGCTGGGAGTAAAAATTATGAAGTTAAAACGATTGATTTTTTGCCTGGGGATGGGACTGGCGTAAAAAATGCAACTTTTTTGGTAGTCGGGAATTATGCATATGGACATCTCAAGGCTGAAAGAGGTGTTCACCGTCTGGTGAGAATTTCTCCATTTGATACAAACCGGAGAAGACACACTTCTTTTGCTTCAGTAGATGTATTACCTGATATTGAAGAAGAAGGTGAGATAAAAATCCTCCCACAGGATTTAAAAATAGATACTTACAGAGCAAGTGGACCAGGTGGTCAACATGTGAATGTGACTGATTCTGCAGTAAGAATTACTCATATACAGACAGGGATTGTAGTCCAGTGTCAAAATGATAGGTCTCAACATAAAAATAAAGCAATGGCTATGAAGGTTTTAAAATCTAAACTCTATGAATTAGAAAGTAAAGAAAGAATAAAGAAACTTGAGGAATTAAATGAACAGAAACAGGAAATTGCATGGGGAAGTCAAATACGTTCGTACATATTGCATCCATATACTATGATAAAGGACCATCGCACAAATTTAGAAGTAGGAAATGCAAGTGCAGTTTTAGATGGCGATATTGATGAGTTTATTGAAAGTTATCTGAAATCAGAAATCAGAAGACAGAAGACAGAAGTCAGAGGACAGAGGACATAAAACAGAAAACAGAGTAAGCCAGACCGAAAACCGAAAACCACAAACCGAAAAATGATAGGTTCTATTTTTAAAAAAATACTTGGCACACAGAACGAACGAGCTCTTAGAAGACTTAATCCTTTAGTAGATAGGATAAATTCTTTCGAATCTTCTATCCAGAAATTATCTGATGACCAGCTGAAGTCAAAAACGGAAGAATTCAGGGAAAAAATCAGGCAAAAAATTTCTCAAGAGAAACCACAAAATAGTAAAGAGGAAAGGCTGATTGAGGAAAGAATGTTAGATGAGATACTTCCGGAAGCTTTTGCAGTGGTTAGAGAAACTGCTCGTCGGACAATTGGACTGCGCCATCACAATGTTCAACTTATAGGTGGCATTGCTCTACATCGGGGTATGGTGACAGAGATGGCTAATGGCGAAGGGAAAACACTTGTAGCAACTTTAACTGTTTATCTTAACGCTTTAACTAAAAAAGGAGCGCATGTAGTAACAGTAAATGATTACTTAGCAAGAAGAGATAGGGAATGGATGGGACCTGTATATGAATTTTTAGGTTTAAGTATAGGAGCAATCCAACATGATATGCCACAGGATGAAAGAAGAAAAGCATATATGTGCGATATAACATATGGAACAATTAATGAGTTTGGGTTTGACTATCTTCGAGATAATATGGTGATAAGAAGAGAAGATATGGCGCAGCGTGGACATCATTATACAATAGTTGATGAAGTAGATTCTATACTTATTGATGAAGCAAGGACTCCTTTAATTATTTCTGGTCCGGCTGAAGAGTCCACAGATAAATATTACAAAGTAGATAAAATTATTCCACAACTTAAAAAAGGTGAAAGAGATGAAGCAACTAAGGAAGAGACAGGAGATTATATTATAGATGAGAAAGCACATACTGCTTATCTTACCGAACAGGGGGAGTTGAAAGCTGCAAGGCTTTTGGGTTTGGATAGTTTACACACTATTGAGACTATGGAATATAAACATCATATAAATCAAGCCCTTAAAGCACATCAATTATTTAAAAAAGATAAAGATTATGTAATTAAAGATGATGAAGTGATAATAGTAGATGAATTTACAGGGAGGTTAATGACTGGTAGAAGATGGTCTGAAGGTTTACATCAAGCTGTAGAAGCTAAAGAGAAGGTTAAAATTGAAAGAGAAAATCAAACTTTAGCAACTGTTACTTTTCAAAATTATTTCAGGATGTATAAAAAACTTGCAGGTATGACAGGAACAGCAGTTACAGAAGCAGTAGAATTTCAACAAATATATAAATTAGATGTATTAGTTATTCCTACTAATAAACCTGTGCTTCGCAAGGAATTTCCGGATATAATTTATAAAACTGAACAAGAAAAGCTCAAAGCAATAGTAGAAAAAGTTATGGAGTTGCACAAAAAACAGCAACCAGCATTAGTAGGTACTATTTCTATAGAGAAATCTGAGATTTTGAGTGATATATTTAAAAGACGAGGTATTCCCCATAATGTACTAAATGCTAAACACCATGAAAAAGAAGCTTACATTATAGCTCAGGCAGGCAGGCTTAAGGCAGTTACTATTGCTACTAATATGGCTGGCCGAGGTACGGATATTCGCTTAGGGGGAAATCCGGAATTTATGACAAAAATTTATTTAAAGCAACAAGGAATCAATATTGATGATTTAAACTATCAATCAGAATATAGAAAGGAATATCCTAAGTTTAATCAAGAAGCAAAACAAGAACACGAGAAGGTTAAACAATTAGGTGGACTATATGTTATTGGAACCGAGCGACATGAATCACGACGTATAGATAATCAACTACGAGGTAGGGCAGGCAGGCAGGGAGCTTCTGGATGTGCTATATTTTATCTTTCTTTAGGCGATGATTTATTAAGAATATTTGGTTCAGATAAAATAACAAGAATATACGACAGGTTGGGTATAGAAGAGGGTCAGCAAATACAGCATTCTTTAGTTGCTCGCGCTATAGAAACTGCTCAAAGAAGAGTGGAAGCACATAATTTTGAGATAAGAAAACAACTTTTAAGATTCGATAATGTAATGAATAAACAGAGAGAAACAATTTATGAAGAACGGAGAAAAGTATTATTAGAAGAAAACCTAAAAAAACATATATTTGAAATAATTGGTGAAGTTTTAGATAAAGGCTTAGAAGTTTATTTAGATCCAGAAGTGCTTTCTGAAGAGTGGGATATACGAGCTTTAAGAGAATTTGTGAAGTCTAAATTTTTAATTGATATTGGCGAGATTAAAATTGAGGATAACAGGAGAGAACAGGAGTTATATATTCAACGGTTTGGAGATGAATTATTAGAAAAAATAAAAGAAGGATATGTTCAAAAGGAAAAACGGATAGGAAAAGAAAGAACAAGTCATTTAGAAAAAATGATACTTTTGCAAATAATAGATTCAAGGTGGAAAGATCATCTTTATGCAATGGATAATTTAAAAGAAGGTATTGGGCTAAGAGCTTATGGACAGAGGGATCCATTAGTTGAGTATCAGCATGAAGGATATGCTATGTTTACAAATATGGTGGATGCTATTAAAGAGGAGACTGTAGAGTTCTTGTTCAAAGTGCAGGCTATCCATGGAGAAAGATTTAAAGGAGTTTTTGAAGCTGTACCCCAACAGTTACTTCATCCTGAAACTGCTGGCTTAGCTAAAAAACATGCTCAGGAAAGAGGTTTAGGTTCAGAATTCCGCCAATCTCAAGGCGTATTACAACCATCCCAAAAAATTATTTCTACTGGAGAAGGGACTTATGTGAGAAAAGGACGAAAGGTTGGTCGTAATGAACCCTGCACATGTGGAAGCGGAAAGAAGTATAAAAAGTGTTGTGGTAAATAGTATCGCAAAGGTCGCAAAAACCGACTAAAGATTTGGTATGTATGTTTAATGTTTGGTTCTAAGTTAGGAGCGAAACGAGTTAACTTTAGTTAGGACTTTGTTAAAAATGGATGCACACAGATATTCTCCCGTAGATATCAGTGCGTATCTTTCTTTTATCTGTGTATCTTAAAGACAACGCATTAAATTTTTGTATCTTATGCCCTAAAAGGGCACAGGTACCCTAAAGGGCACAGGTTTAATATCATAAGTTATATCTTATACCCTAAAGGGCACAGGGAAGAATCAAAAAAGACTAAATTTTAATATAGTACTGCTTTAGTTATGTTTTCATCTATTTTTTTAATTTTTCTTAGTTCTCTATTTTTAATTTTGTCTTTTCCTAAGCCTGAACTTAGTTGGCTTGCCTGGTTTAGTTTTATCCCCTTATTTTTTGCTTTAGAAAAAAGTTCAAAGAAGCAATCTTTTTGGCTCAGCTTTCTTTGTGGAGTTATGTTTTGGGGTGGATTAATCTACTGGTTAAATTTGGTTACTATATTAGGTTATATTTTACTT
>CAYOMG010000069.1:5573-6181 GCA_964404995.1 uncultured Planctomycetia bacterium
GAATTTTTGGTCTAATTATTAGTTACGGATTACGGATTACGAGTTACGGATTACGGATTACGGATTACAGATTTTCCGCCAGTTTCTCTTTTATTTCTACCTAGCCTCTGGGTTTCCTTAGAGTACCTCCGCAGTCACCTATTTACAGGTTTTAGCTGGGCAATTTTAGGGCATACACAATATAGAAACTTGGCCTTAATTCAGATTGCTGATATTACCGGAGCTTATGGAATATCGTTTCTTATAATCCTTGTCAATGTGTGCGTTTATCGAATTATTAAGACAGTTTTAGAAACCAGAAACCAGAAATAAAAGATTAAATATAAAAAATTCTGTACTCTGTACCCTTTGCAATAGTGGGTGTTCTAATTTATGGTTATTGGAGATTAAATCAAGAGGTTTCCGGTGAGGAATTGAGAGTCTCTATAATTCAGGGAAATATTCCACAGCTACATATCAATACACACAGTCAGTGGTATTTAGAAGCATTGAGAATAGAGTCTTTTCAGTAAGGGCTGCCAATACAGGGCTTTCTTGTTTTATATCCTGGAAAGGTGAAATATATGGAAGAGTAAGAGATAATGAAGGCAGGGAATTGTTTATATCCG
>CAYOMG010000070.1:0-5993 GCA_964404995.1 uncultured Planctomycetia bacterium
CCCTTTCGTAAGCACAATAGCCCGCTCAGGTCTGTATTGATTTATAAAGCTTCTAAAACTTCTGGATATTTCGGGTGCTCTCATTCCGGAGTATTTAACTTCAACGGGAATAATGGCTCTTCTATCGTCCAAGATAAAATCAACTTCTGCCTTGCTGGCCGTACGCCAATATTTAACCAGTGTATCGTCTTTCTGATAAATCTGAGAAAGGACCGCATTTTCCACTAATCTTCCTCTATCTTCTCTCAACTCCAGTTCGTTGAAATTATTAACGATATAATTCCTTAAGCCCGTATCTACAAAATACACTTTGGGGTTCTTCTTCAATTCTGTGCTCATATTTGAATAGTAAGGCCTCAATATTCTTATCACATATGTCTGCTCTAAAACAGAAAGATAATGTCTGAGCTGTCTAAAATAACTTTTTCCATCTGCCGCCAAATTATTATAATTCACCAAGCCCCCCATGGTATTAGCCAAAAGGGTAACGACTGTCCGAAAATTGGCAACATCTCCTATACGCAATAATTCCACGATATCTTTTGATATATAAGTATCGTAGATATTTTTGAGAACAATCCGTTTGTCCTCAAGGCTGCTTGTTTTTATAACCTCGGGGTAACCGCCAAATCTTATATATTCCTTGAAATAACCACTAAGGGCTTTTTCAAATATTTCTTCCTTAACAGTAAAATCTTTTCCTTTTTCTATAAAGTCTTTTAAGCTCTTCGCATTCTCTTCATAAATATTGTAAAGATTTCTCTCTTTCGTTTCTAAAAACTCGGCTAAACTAAACTGAAACAAATCAAACAAAAAAACCCTGCCTACCAGATATTTTGCTGTACTGCCGGTTAGCTCCAGCGAAGAAGAGCCCGTAATAATAAATTTTATATTTTCATAAAGGTCGTAAAGTAGCTTGAGCTTTTGCCCGCCATCCTTAAGATAATGAAATTCATCTATTAAAAAATAAAACCTTTTATTTTTATCATCAGCTATATAACTCTTTATATACTTCTTTGAGTCGCGCGAAAAAGCTTCTAACTCGTCTCTATCCTCAAAAGTAATGTATATGATATTTTTCGGCGCTACTTTGCGAGCATTAACCAAATAATCCCTGAGCATATTCAATAAGGTTGTCTTGCCTGACTGGCGCGGCCCTTTAATAGCAAAGATTTCCCTTCTGTCCAGCCATTTTTTAAGTTTATCTATTAGGTCACGATGAAAATAGTGCATTTCATTCTTCTCAATTTTAGGGCTATCGTTATTGACTACCTGTCACTAATTATAGCACCAAAAGGGATAGTTGTCAAGTAATTTCGGATAGCCCATCCATTTCATCTTATACCCTTTCAGGGCACAAGCAACCCATTGATTTCTCTATACTTAGCATAACTTAATATCTGATAAAATCCCGCAAAAACAACAACAATTTCATCTGCCCATTTTACCGACTCAATATTATTCTCTTCATTTTTGGTAAATTATAACTACCGATAAAGGAATCTTTTCTTTTGACATTAGTCAGCTTTTGCGTGAGTGAGGTTCGGCCTCAATCACAGGAGGTTCGGCCTCAATCACAAAAAGCACCCTTGCTGATACAATTGGAAAGTGCTCTGCTAAATTTCAGATTGTGTTCTCGGGGATAAATCCAGAGATAAACACCAAATATTTTCAAAACGCGCCAGTTTTCAAATTTTGATTTGTAATAGAAAGGCTTAGAGAAAAGATTGAATTTTGACTCTAAACCTATTGATATGTGATAAATTTTAATCTTCATTCTTGAGTTCATTGCTCTAACTTATACCCCATTATCTCAAACATTTCCTTCAGTCTATGGCAATAAGTGTGATAATTTTTAACGTATTCAAATCCAATTTGAGAAATTCTTTCCCTTTCTTTTCTATTCTTTAAATAGTAGTCAACCTTCTCTTTCATTTCTTTAAAAATATCATCAAAAACAATTAAATGTTTGTTCTCTTCAAAAATTTCTTCAAATCCATTGTTTGTAATTCTGTGAGTGATAATTAACGCTCCTGAAGACATCGCTTCAAAAATCCTCAGATTTATATCATTATTTATAGGATAATTCACTACAATACGAGCTTTTGAATAATAATCTCTTAATTCTGTAAAAGAGGCTCTACCCATATAGAAGTTTTTATAATTTATCTTTAGAATCTCCAATACCACTTTTCTTAAACTATGTTTACCGGTGGTACCAATAAAACAGAGATCCCAAATTTTTTTCTCTTCAAGAGGGAATTTGAAATCTTGCGATACTTCATCCCCTGCCCAGGAAATCCAATATGTCAATTTAGCTGTGTCTTTATAAAGCCTTTCTGCCCCTTCTTTTTGAGCACAGAAAACAAAATCATAATTTCTAACCTTGCTCTTTATCTTCTTATAGGGTTTTGGGAGATGGGTATCAGCTACCCACCAGGCACAGGGATTAAGATTCTTGGGAATATCTACAGTATAATCACCATCATCTATTCTAAAATACAAATCAAAACCAGCAGCAACTTTCTGTATCTGATATAAATCAAATTGAGAAATATTTAAATCTTTGTATTTTTTCAATATATTAAAAAGTCTCTCTCCTAAACCAACTCTTTGATTACGATTGTAAATTAAGGCTAATTTCATTTCTGAACCAGGTTTTTACAATTACTTGCACCTTCAAGGTGCAAGTGGTGATTCACTTAGTCAAGCATCTCTTCAATAATTTTGAAGAAGTCTATCCTTTTCAAAAAGAAAAATCTTTTCTTCTTTAGCCAGCCTTTTCATCTGAAGCGTAAAACCACTTTTGGAAAATAGACAGAAATACTCTTTTCTATTTTTCTTACCCCACTCTACTTTTTGAGATTTTCTACTCAGGTCTTTGTAGATATTGGTTCCTACCTTTTTTTTAGACCATTTCGCTTCGCCAAAAATAATCTCGTTAGTCTGACTATTTAGAGCTATAATATCTATTTCTTCATTTTTATCCCACCATCTGCCCACTTTGTGAAATATGAACATCTTATCCTGCTCCCGATGTAAAATTTCCCGGGCCACCTTCTCATAATTCTGGGCTACAATGTATTCAAAGGAATCCCTAAAACTCTTAAGAGACGGCATTTTATTCCTTAATTCCAGTTCACTCACAAAAGGGAAACAATAGTTAAACCAAAATTTGAAAAATTGGTCTTTAAGATGATATCTACTTTTTCTCGATCGCTGCGGGTTCTTTTCTGTAATCGGAACTTGCTTTTCTATAAGATGCAGGTCTTCTAAAACAAAGAGGTAATTGTGAAGAGCACTTTTCTCCAACCCTGTTTCATTGATAATTTCGCTTACTTTCGTACAATTAGAGCCAATAGCTTTTAAGACACTAAAATAGTTGCGGGGTTCTCTTAATTCTTCTTTCAAGATAAATTCTATCTCCTCATACAATATTTTTTCAGTAGAAAATATTTCTTCTTCAATGGCTTTTTCTAACGATAGATATTTGTTCAACTTTAAAATATATGTTGGCATTCCACCTGCAACACTATAGGCTCTTAGCGTCTTTTCAAAATTGCGGTGAGGGAAAAATTTCCTTGCCTCTAAATAAGGAAATGGCTTTATAAATAACTGCCCTGTTCTTCTTCCGTAAAGAGGAGCCTTATAAGCAAGCGTTTCCTGTTCCATCATACCTATGCTTGAACCACAGAGAATTAGATAAATTGGCATATCCTTTAAGTGCTCATCCCAACCCGCCTGAAATATTGAAGAAATCCCTTTGTTGGCTTCTGCCAAATAGGGAAATTCATCCATTACTAATATAAGGCTGTCTGTCTTTTTACTTTCAAACTGCTCCTTCAGATAGGGAAATACATCATCCCATTTTTCAAAGCCACGTGTTTTCAAAATCGTATCTTTAAAAAAATTACCGATAACATTCCCTAAGGAAAACAGGTTTTCTTTCTCCGAAATCCTTCTGGCTAAGAAGTAAACCACAGACTTGCCGCGGATAAAGCGTTTTATCAACTCAGTTTTTCCTACCCGGCGTTTACCATAAATAACTATTAACTGAGAAGTTCTTTCTTTCCAAAACTTCTCCAATGCATCAAGTTCCTGTTTCCTATTTACAAATCTCATTTTGCACTCCTGTTTATAAGTCTAATCATAATTAGACTATTCTACTTTAGACTTTTTGTCAAGTCTTTTATTGGAGTGTTTGCAATTCAGGCAGTAGAGGACAGAAATCGACTTATAGTGGAAATAGAAATGACGAAATGGACAACAGCGACTATTTAAATAGGTAAATAATTTAAATAGGGACAGCGACTATTTTTCAATTTAGTAAGGCTTCGCGTTATTCAATTGCTTGGCACGCTTGAAACCTGACCCTATCTTTTTATTTACCTCTTACATTTGTTACATAAATAAACAAAGCTTGATGCAAAATCAGAGGTGCGATTTCTTTCTTTTACGATTTTGACCATTAAAGTATCGGAGTGGATGAAATGTTTCGACTTATCGCAAATGGACTTCCACCACCTGCCACTCCGAGGTGCGAGTGGTGTTATTTCAATCTGCCGCAAATGTAAATAATCTTTTCTTCTTCTAACTCAGGATATATTGGCAAAGAGATAACCTCGGAGGCTGCTTTCTCACTTTCAGAAAAATCACCTCTTTTATATCCTAAATTCTTATAAGTTTCTTGAAGATGTAAAGGGAGAGGATAGTAAATTAAACAAGATATACCTTCTCTATTCAACTTCTCACAAAGAATGTCTCTATTTTTTTTAACCCTTATAGCATATATATGATATACATGCTTTATATCATCTCTCTCTATCGGAATAACTATCTCGTCAATATCTTTAAGTAATCTATTATAAATCTTAGCTTTTTCTCTTCTTAAATTGTTCCATCTATCTAAATATTTTAATTTAACCTTCAATATGCTTGCCTGAATAGTATCTAACCTTGAATTGTATCCTATAATCTGATGATGATACCTATCTATTCTGCCATAATCTCTTAATATTCTGACTTTATCAAAAATTTCTTTATTATCAGTAACTATCATACCACCATCTCCAAAAGCTCCTAAGTTTTTAGTGGGGTAAAAACTAAAACAGCCTATATCCCCGATACTTCCCGCTTTTCTCTCTTGTAGCTTGCAGCCTGAAGCCTGAAGCTTATAAATTGCTCCATGCGCCTGTGCACAATCTTCAATTACTTTCAGGTTATACTCCATTGCAATTTCTAAAATAGGCTCCATATCAACCGGATGTCCATACAGATGCACCACCATAATAGCTTTTGTTTTATCTGTAATAGCATCTTTTATTTTTTCTGCATTTATACAAAAACTCTCACGCTCTATATCTACAAACACCGGTTTTGCTCCAGTATAAGAGATAGCTAATGCAGATGCTATATAAGTAAATACAGGTACGATTACCTCATCACCTCTATCTATTCTGAGTGCTTTTAAAGCTAAAAATAACGCATCAGTGCCAGAATTTACACCAACCCCATAAGATAGACCACAGTATTTAGAAAACTCTTTTTCAAATTCTAACACTTCCTCTCCTAAAATAAATCTTCCATCAGATAGAACTTTATTTATTGCTCCGTTTATCTCTTCTTTTAAACTTTCATATTGTGCAGTTAAGTCAATGGAATTTACATTCATAATATATTCTCCACAACCTGCAAAATTTCCTGAGGCATAATTTTATTTATGCATTTATTATCTTTACATTTTGGAAGTTTAAAATTTTTATAGCATGGCCTGCAAATTACATCTTTAGTTACTACAATATTATTCTCTCTATTGGGAGGATATGGTCCATAAGCTTTTTCATCCACAGGACCAAAAATAGATATAGTTTTTATATTCTGAGAAGTTGCTATATGTAACGGACCACCATCATTTGTTATGGCTAACTTACATCTTTTAACTAAAGCTACAAATTCTCTTAAAGTCGTCTTCCCGCAAGCCATAATAGGTTTAT
>CAYOMG010000071.1:0-5889 GCA_964404995.1 uncultured Planctomycetia bacterium
AACTCGGATCATTATTAGAAAATTCTAAGTTTATTGTAACAAATGATTCCGGACCTATGCATATTGCATTAGCCGTGAGAATACCTGTAGTAGCACTTTTTGGACCTACTTCAGCCAGCATCACTGGTCCTTATGGACCGGGCAAGTACAAAATAGTAAGAAAATCTATTGAATGTTCAATACCCTGTTATAATCTTATCTGCCAGGATAACAGATGCATGAAGCAGATAGAAGTAGAAGATGTAATAACTGCAATAAAGGAATTGCATAATGAATAAATCCAAAATACGCTTCTTCGGAGCTAAGGGTTCAAGGATTCAAGTAAAATTATCAATCTGTGTCCTCTACTTCTTAAATCCCTGACTGCCACGCTAAGCGTGGCGGTGAATAAAAATGAAAATAAATAAGATTTTAGTAATAAGTTTATCAAATATAGGAGATGCAATACTTACTACTGCTGTTATAGAAGCTTTAAAATATAGATTCCCCTCTTCTAAGCTTTCCGTATTAATTAGCTCCAGAGCAAGGCAAATCTTTATACACGATAGTTCCCTGGATGAAGTGATTATTTATGATAAATTTATTAGTTTAAAAGAGAAAGTTAAATTATGCAAGAGCTTAAGGAAGAAAAGATATAATTTGATAATAGATTTAAGAAATTCATTATTCCCTGTCTTTCTTGCCAGTTTAGGAAAGTATATTGTTTATCATCTTGCTTCCATTTCTCCATTAATTGCTCGTAAATGCTACCGCGAGGGTTCGGCAAGGAACTTTGGGTTAAGTTCTAAGACCAAGCCGAAGTTTCTTAGTTCAATGTTTAGAGTTTCTTTTGCGCTCAATTTTTCAAAGAAGAATATGCATATGGTTTACAAACATTTAAGAAAAATAAAAAAATTTGCACCTCAGCTTGCCCCGTCAGATAAACTCAAAGTACTAAATAAATCTCACGGTTATCTAACGGGGTTTACAGATTTTTCCCCTAAGATTTATTATAACTCCCAGGATATAGAATATATAGAGGATATATTAGATAATTTAGAACTGCAATGTGAGAAATTTGCAGTTATGGCACCCAGTGCAAGAAGTGATACTAAACGATGGAAAATGGAAGGGTTCGTGGAAGTTGCAAAGAAGCTATATAGAAATTTTGGAATAAAGGTAATATTAGTTGGAGAATCCAAAGATAAAGTCCTTACAGATAAGATAAATAATCTGGCAGGAGGAGGGATATATAATTTTGCCGGGAGGACTACAATACCTCAACTTACATATCTTTTAACAAAAGCAAAAATTCTTATAACTAATGACAGTGCAGTATTGCACGTAGCATCTTGCGTAGAGGTATCTACTATTAGTATATTTGGCCCTACGGACCCAAATAAATATGGTCCACTTAGCATGGATAGTAAAGTGATAATAAAAAAAGAGTTGAAATGCGCACCTTGTGAAAAAGCTAAATGTAAATACAGACAAAGATTCTGTCTGGAATTAATTACTCCAGAGCAAGTTTTAAAGAATATAGAGGATATTTTGAAAAATCCATTACATATTAAACCTTCTTATGATTTTAAAAAAATTTTAGTGGTAAGAACAGATAGAATCGGAGATTGTTTACTTTCTACTCCGGCGATAGAACTTCTAAGAAGGAAATTCCCTGCAAGCTTTATAGCTGTGATGGTAAGACCGTATGTTAAAGATGTTTTAAAAAATAATCCATGGATTGATAAAATAATAACTTATGATAAATACAGAAAAGATAAAAATCCTTTTGCCACATTAAAATTTGCTTATGAGTTAAGAAGGCAAAAGTTTGATTTGAGTATAATTCTACATCCCACAAATAGAGCCCATATAATCTCTTTTTTAGCTGGGATACCTGTAAGAATAGGTTATAATAGAAAATTCAGTTTTCTACTTACACATAGGATAAAACACATTAAACAACTGGGCACTAAACACGAAATAGAATACAATATAGAATTTTTAACTTGCATAGGAATAAAGGGTAGATTCAAACGACTAAAGATATTTACAAACAAGAAAGATGAAGAATTAGCAGCTAAGTTGTTTAAAGAAGAAGGGGTTGTGCCTGAAGATATACTAATAGCTATGCACCCGGGGGCAAGTTGTCCGTCTAAAAGATGGCCACCAGAATTCTTTGGCAAGTTAGTTAATATTCTTGTTAGTAAGTTTGGTGCAAAAATAGTTTTAATTTCGGGAAAACAAGATAATGATATAAATACCAAAGTTAAACAATTTATAAGGTATCCCATAATAGATCTAACTGCGAGACTTAGTCTATCTGAACTCGCTTGTATATTAAAGGTGTCTAAATTACTTATTTCAAATGATGCAGGGCCTGTTCATATCGCCTGTGGTGTAGATACTCCGGTAATAGATATTTTTGGCAGAAAACAACCTGGGCTTTCTCCGAGAAGATGGGGGCCTACAGGAGAAAGAGATATAGTATTACATAAGGATGTAGGTTGTAAAATATGTCTGGCGCATAATTGCAAATTAAATTTTGCTTGTTTGAGGGCTATAACTGTAGAAAATGTGTTAGAAGCAGTGAGAAAAACTGATATCTTAGATTGCCAGGAAAAAATTCGCTTCGCTCATTGCACAGATTCTTTAAAGTAGCGAAACATTAAATTACAATAACCGATTGACTTGGTGACAGTCACTAAATCAAATGAACAGAAAAAAGAATATAAATATTGATTTGTCAAAAATAAAAACCTATCCTTTAACTTTAAGAAAAAGTATGGTTGAAATTTCACAATTTGCTAAATGTGGTAGCAAAAATATAAGCTTCGTAGATTTTTATAATAATTTACCTAATCTTTTAGCAGCAAAAGACTTCAAATATTTAGTTGAAGCTATAATTTATGCTTATCAAAATGAAAGAAGTATAATTTTAATGATGGGAGCTCATCCCATAAAGTGTGGCTTGAATAACATAATAGTAGATTTGATTAATAGAGAATTTATAACCTGCATAAGTTTAAATGGTGCAGGGCTAATTCATGATTTTGAAATAGCTCTAATCGGTAAAACTTCGGAAGATGTGGCTGAAAATATCAAAGACGGTAGTTTTGGTATGGCTTGTGAGACTTTAGATATTATTAATTGTGCTATAAAAGAAGGGGTTAATAGAGGTTTTAGGTTAGGAGAGAGCATGGGTAGTTGGATGGATAAAAATAAGCAAGATTTTCCATATAAAGATATGAGTATATTATATAATACTTATATTAAAAAGACTCCATGTTTAGTTCATGTAGCTATAGGTACCGACATTATTCATCAATCCCCACACTGTGATGGAGCTTGTTTAGGAAAAGGTAGTTTAGAAGATTTTCGTAAATTGATAGAGAATATTGTTAATTTAAATGATGGAGGAGTAGTTTTAAATATAGGTTCAGCAGTGATTATGCCAGAGGTATTTATAAAAGCACTCAATATTGCACGAAATTTAGGAAAAAGAGTAGAAAATTTTACTACCTGTGATTTTGATATGTATACACATTATCGTCCTACTCAAAACATAGTAAAACGACCTGTTTCTGGTCAGGGTAAAGGTATTAGTATAAGAGGTCACTTTGAAATTTTAATTCCATTATTGCATCAGATTTTAATAGAATATCTCACTTGATTGTTTAGGAAATTATATATACCACAGATGGGTACAGATTCACCCCGTTAGATAGTTACACATCTAACGGGGTAAAAAGATACAGATGAGCACAGATATTATCAAGGAAAATTTGATTGAAATAGTAGATAAATTTAGAAATGCTAAGGTATTGGTAATTGGTGATTTGATTTTAGATGAATTTGTATGGGGTAGTGTCTCCAGAATTTCACCTGAAGCTCCAGTTCCTGTAGTCTTGGTAGATAAGGAAAGTTATAGACTTGGAGGAGCCTGCAATGTAGCAGGAAATATTTGTGCTTTAGGTGGCAAAGTTTTCCTTACCGGTATAATTGGAAAAGACACAAGAGGCAGGATATTAAAAAAGATACTGAAAGAGAAAAGTATAGACTTAACTGGATTAATCGAAGATAATACGAGGCCAACTACATTGAAAAGTAGAGTTATAGCACACCATCAACAGGTTGTCCGTATAGATAGAGAAAAAGTGGACTCTATTACAGGCAAAATTAGAAGAAAAATCATAAAATTTACTAAAGAAATTTTACCTGAAGTAGATATAGTAATTATTGAAGATTATGGTAAAGGGGTAGTAGTTCCTGAATTGATAGAAGAGACAGGAAGGTTATGTGAAGAGAGAGAAAAGATGACACTTTTAGATCCTAAAAAAAACCATTTTTCTTACTATAAAAATATTACAGTTATAACGCCAAATCGGCAAGAAGCTGAACAAATACTTGGGTGGAGTTTAAAGAAAAAAGAGGATTTTAAAAAAGCAGGACAAATTTTTAATAAAAGATTAAAATGCAAAGCGGTCCTTATCACTCTTGGAGAAGATGGGATGTGCCTTATAGAAAAAAATGATATAACTTTTATTCCTACAGTTGCACAAGAAGTTTTTGATGTCTCTGGTGCTGGGGATACAGTAGCAAGTATCTTTGCCTTAAGTTTAGCTGCAGGTGCATCAAGTCTCGAAGCAGCTTTCATTTCTAATTATGCTGCTGGTGTTGTAGTAGGTAAGTTGGGTACTGAGGTAGTATATCCTGAAGAGCTGATTGGAAGGATAAATGAAGCCACAACTTATGGAACGAAGTGAACATAAGTTGTATGGCTGAATTTACCCCTCACCCAGCAGTTTTATTAGAGATATTTTTAAGAAGCTGGGTGAGGGGTCTCCTGCCTGCCCTGTCTGCCGACAGGCAGGCGGCAGGCAGGAATTCGCACAGATAACTTATGTCGGAGCTTGCTAAAATTACTTCTCCATAAGTTATGTGCTCATTAGAATTATGAATGCAATCGGTATAATACCTGCAAGATTTTATTCAATCAGATTCCCCGGGAAAGTTTTAGCGGATTTATGTGGAAAGCCTTTAATTCAGCATGTTTATGAGAATGCCAGTGCTTCATCTTTACTCAAAGAGGTTATTATTGCTACTGATGATAGTCGGATTTTGGAAGTTGCAAGAGTTTTTAATGCTAATGTAATTATGACTTCGAAGGATCACTCTTCAGGTACTGATAGAATAATAGAAGTAGTAAAAAAAACAGATACTGACATAGTTGTTAATATTCAAGCTGATGAACCAATGATAACGCCAGATATGATAGATAAACTGGTAGAATGCCTGGATAAAAATAAAGATTTAAATGTGGTCACTTTTAAAAAGAAGAGCCATTCACAAGATGAACTATTTAACCCTAATGTTGTAAAAGTAGTAACTAATAGAGAAGATTTTGCATTATATTTTTCTCGGGCAGTTATTCCTTATATCTCTGAAAAAGATAGTCAGAATTGCTTATATCACTACAAACATATAGGCATTTATGGATATCGTAGAAGTTTTTTATTAAAATTTGCGGAATTACCTGTGTTAGAGTTAGAAAAGATTGAAAAGTTAGAACAACTACGGATATTAGAGAACGGATTTAAAATTAAAGTTATTGAGACAAAACATGAAACTATTGGAGTAGATACAAGGCAGGATTTAGAAAGATTAAAATCATTTTGGAATAAAAACTGATATAGAGTATATAAAAAGATGGGCTAAGGGTTGACACAGAGATAATTTAATCCTCATAAGGAGATTTTCAGGTGTTATACGAAATGCGTATTTCCTGCTATTACAGAGGAATTGCGAACTATTAACCCCAAAAATCTTTATTTTTCTTAAAAAATACGCTATTTTGAGGGAAAATAGAAAAAGCAGCCAGAAAAAAGGAAGTTCGTCTATTAATTGTTA
>CAYOMG010000072.1:0-5878 GCA_964404995.1 uncultured Planctomycetia bacterium
AAAACCTTCATTTTCTACCTCTCTTTTTTAAATACCTCTGGTTATCCAGTCGGCACTTTTATAGTTTACAGTTAATTAATTCTTCTCTATCTCCGCTCGTGCAGTCGCTTATTCCTTCTTTCTCACTATCTTAATACCAGTACGCTCCTTTCTCCTAAAATCGTCTCTTTTCCCGTTTTTCTATTTGCACAATCTTTGAATTATGTACTAATATCACCACCTCCCCATAGTTTATTTGCTGGATAAATTCAATTATTTCATCCAGAATTTTTTTGTCTATCTTTCCTTTTTGCTCTGTAAGTTCCATACTATATTCCTAATCCCAACAATTTTCCACCCTGGTAAACAATGAAGGCGGCTATCCAGGCAATGGCGGTAGTATAAAAAACAGCAAAGGCGGGCCAGCGCCAGGAATTTGTCTCTCTTTTTATTACTGCAATAACAGCTATACAAGGGATATAAAGAAGCACAAAGACCATAAGAGCATAAGCAGCTAAGGGATTCCACATTCTGCTACCATCAGGACGAGTTTCTCGCTGAAGAGCCTCCCGCAGGGAAACGGCCTCCTCATCTATCTAAATTCGCCGATAAATAAAACCTGTACCAGATATTTTTGCAATTCTACCTTTTTCACCTGGTTTCAATTCTCGCAACATCTTTATATCACCCATCTAAACTCCCCTTCTATTTTGTTTGCTATATATAACTATGTTAGCTTTATCTAACATTTGATTTAAAAAATTATTTCAAGGGTTCAATTTTTGCTTAATTCGTCTCACTTTATTCTCACACCGAAGCTTTTGGTAGGGTGGATTAAATTCTGGACGCCTACCGGTTTTAAAATAATAATCGAAACTCTTCAGCCAATCAGGTCTGTCACCATCAGGACAGGTTTCTACAAACTCTATAAACTTTGTCAGTTTTTTGAAAGTCTGGGGACTTATTGAATGCTCCATTTTACAGGCATCAACTTCGGCTATCTTGGAATCAATATTTAAAATCTCTGTCAGAAATTTAATTAACATTTTATGCTTCTTGTCAACGCTTTCTGCCAGTTTTTCACCTTCCGGCGTAAGTTCTACATAACCATATCGCTCATGGACAACAAAGCCATTCTTAGAAAGATTATCAAGGGCGGAGACAACACTAGGAGTTTTTACATTCATCAGACGGCTTATATCCTTAACCCTGGCTATACCTTTCTCTTTCTTAAGAAGAGCAGCAATAGTTTCTAAATAATCTTCCATATTGAAACTTAATTTTTTTGTTTTATTCATATTTATAACCATAATTAAAGCTCAATAAATTTAGGCTTGTCTTTGTTTGTTAGATGAGTCTAACATATTCATTTTTATTTTGTCAAGAGATTTTTTCAAAAAAAGTATAAGCTTGACATCCACAGAGATTGTATTGTAGAATACTTAAAAAGTTTCAAATAGCTATATAGATGTGATATTATTTTCTGGAACTAAGGCAGCTAAAAATGAAAAAGCTTGATTATCAACTAAGAATTTTGTGGTATCAGAATTCCTGAGGTCTAAAGATATGTCTACCGTTCAAAAACCCCAATCTGCTCCGTTAAGAGACTTTTCTAATAGTACAAAAAAAACAGTAATTCAAAGTATTTGGGACTTTTTAGGACTTCCCTTTAGGGCTATTCTCAATGAAGAGATGCAGAAGAAATTATACTTTACTACATTCAAAGAGGAAAGATTGAAGGTTGTTTTGCCGTTGCTGGATGGAAAAACCTTAGATGTAGGGTGTGGAAAAAACGAACTAATTAATGCATACAGAAAGTTAGGCAGAGAAGGGATTGGTGTAGATGTCTTTCCATTTAAAGGTGTTGACCATGTAGTGGATACTACTGCTCTGTCCTTTGAAGACGGAGAATTTGATACCATTACCATGATTGCTTGTCTTAATCATATCTCTTCTGGTAAAAGAGGCGAAGTCTTATCTGAAGCTTATAGGGTTTTGAAGGATGGGGGGAGATTGTTCTTGACTATGATTGGCGGTTTTTCAGGCTGGTTGTGTCATAAATTATGCTGGTGGGACTTTGACCAGAATGAAAGAGGAATGGACAAACTTGAGGAAAATTATGGATTATCAAGGAGATATACATTTGAGATTCTGAATAAAAATGGATTTCAAATTATTCACCGCAGGCGATTTTGTTATGGGCTGAATAATTTATTTGTCTTCAAAAAATAGGGCTTCACAAAAAGCGTTTCGCTCTTGATTGCACAGATTAAAAAGCAGATTATTCACCCCGTTAGATATGAAATATTATCTAACGGGGCAAGCAGATTAAACCTCGTCGACGGTAGTATCTGTGTAATCAACAGCCCTGAACAAATTCTGTGAAGCCCTGTCAAAAAATATAGGAGATAAAAATACAGTCAATTATTGCTGATATTTTTGCATTTGTTATAGATAAGGGAAAGATTTTATTTCTCATAATAAGTATAGCTGTTTTGCTTGAAGGGATGTTTTATCTATTTTTTCCAAAAAAGATAAAAAGGGTAATACAGGAGTGTCCCGTATATTTATTCCGTATCTTTGGAGGATTAGCGATAATATTTGGTATTATCTTAATCTTTTTGTATTTAGAAATCTCAAGACAGTTTTTATAAAGAGGCCTACAAAAGCCTCAGAGACCTCTGATTATTCACCCCGTTAGATAATTTCATATCTAACGGGGCAAGCAGATTTCAAAAAGAGGATACAGATTCTCTTGTCGGTGTTTTAATCTGAGTAATCGTTATTTAATCGGCGTAATTAGACCTGCCCGCCGAACATTCTGTTCTATGGCAGGCGGGGATTTCTGGGTTTTTCAGAAATCTCATTTTACTGTTTTAAGTAATAACGTAGAAGGTGGAAAATGTAGATTTTGCAACTATAAAATCGCTGGCATATGGAGGTGAATAATGTATATAAAAAGTATTTTTGTTGTGTTGATGGTATTTTCTTTTTTAAGTGGCTGTATGAGTAAAGGCGATTGTGGATGTATTACCGATTTGAGCAAAATCCAGTCGCAACTCTCTGAAGAGGAAGCGTGGTTTGTCAGAGCAAGAAGAGATATGGTAGAGATTCAGATAAGGAAGAGGGGTATTAAAGATGAGCGTCTGCTAAGGGCGATGCTTGAAGTAGAAAGACATAAGTTTGTTCCTCGCGAGATACAAAGGTTTGCTTATGAAGATCGTCCTTTGCCTATAGAAGAGGGGCAGACTATCTCTCAGCCATACATTGTAGCTATTATGACTGAGCTACTAAAATTAGATGGCGATGAAAGGGTTTTAGAAATTGGGACCGGTTCCGGCTATCAGGCTGCCATATTAGCAGAATTGGCAAAAAAGGTCTATACTATTGAAATTCTGGAACCATTAGCTAGAAGATCTAAAGAGCTTTTGAGTGATTTAGGCTATGAAAATATTACTGTCAAGTTGGGTGATGGTTATCTTGGCTGGGAAGAACACGCTCCTTTTGATGCTATTATTGTAACCTGCGCTCCACCGCATATTCCACAACCTTTAATTGAACAATTAGCTGAAGGTGGAAGAATGGTTATTCCTGTAGGGGTTTATCGGCAGGAGTTGAAGTTACTGGAGAAATTAGATGGACAGATAAAGACCAGCAGCATCATTCCGGTCAGGTTCGTACCGATGACCGGGGAAGGAGTGGAAGAATGAAAAAAAAGAAATGTCAGGTTTTTAGTTCTTTTGGTTAGTGTTATTATAGTAGCCGGCTTGTTTTTTGGTTGGCACTTTCTAACTTGCATTTCTACCCACAAGGTAGATGCTGTTCAATTAGAAAGAATCATAAAACTCCCTGCACCCAGGCATAGAGGAGATATGTCTGTTGAGGAGGCAATCTTTAGAAGAAGGTCAATAAGACACTACAGGGATGTTCCTTTAACCTTAGAAGAGGTATCCCAGCTTCTCTGGGCCGCGGGAGGGAAGACAATTGATGGAGTAACCGGAGCGACTAGAGCTTATCCATCTGCCGGGGGCCTCTATCCATTTGAGATTTATTTGGTGGCCGGAAGAATTGAAGGCTTGTCTGCGGGAATTTATCGTTTTAATTGGCGGGAACATACTATCAGTTTGATAAGAGAAGGTGATTTTCGTCAACAATTAACACGGGCAGCGCTTGGGCAAAGAATGGTAGCAATGGCTCCGATGAGCATTGTCTGGGTGGGCGATTTTGCCCGCGCCAGAAGAGCTTATGGAGGATGAGGAACAAGTCGTTATATTTCTATGGATATAGGAGGTGCGGGTCAAAATGTTCATTTGCAGGTAGAGGCATTAGATTTAGCTACGGTAATAATTGGTGCTTTTCGGGATGAGGCAGTTAAAGAAATTTTAGGAGTGAAGGACGAAGTTCCACTTTATATAACTGGACTCGATAAAAATAGTTTTGGGCAAAACCACGAAAGGAGGTGAAGGAATAGCTTGCAGGTATATCTTGGAGTTACGAAGGTTTATTTATTAACGGTAGAAAAACCTAAAATAAGGAGGAGAAAGTTATGGCACAGATAGATTCTTGGGGTGTGCGCGATGAAGATTTTAAAAAGATACTTAAATCGGCAAAGCCATTATTAAAACTTGGAATACCGATTTTGGTGCTCTTATGGCTTTTGTCGGGAATGTATACTGTTGGTCCTGGCGAAATGGGTGTTGTGAGGCGGTTTGGAAGATTTACTGCTCAGACAGGGCCTGGTCTCCGTTACCGTTTTCCTCGTCCTATTGAAACGCACGATGTGGTTAATGTTGCGGGGATAAGAAGGGCCGAAGTTGGTTTTAGAACGGTAGTGGACCGAAGAGGAGAGATGAGAGTTCGGCCGGTATTGGAGGAAGGAATGATGCTTACCGGAGACAGGAATATTGCCAATGTGCAAATCCTTATCCAGTATCAGGTGATAGATCCTATAAAATATCTTTTTCGGGCCAGAAATCCTGAGTACGCTCTTCGGGTAAATACTGAAGTTGCTCTCAGAAGCGTTGTTGGTAATATGGACATTGATTATGCTATGACAGTAGGTCGGCCTGAAATCGAGAAAGGTGTCTGGAGCTTTCTACAGCGACTGTTGGATGATCATCAAACTGGGCTGAAGGTAGTTATGGTGGAGTTGCAGGTAGTAGACCCACCTGGTAGAGTAAAAGAGGCCTTCTATGATGTAGTGCGCGCCAAGGCAGACAGAGAAAAATTTGTCAGAGAAGCCGAAGGATATGCTCTGGATGTAGTTCCCAGGGCAAGAGGAGAAGCGGTAGAGATAACCCAAGCAGCTGCAGCTTACAAAGAGGCAAGAGTAGCATTAGCCGAAGGTGATGCAGAGCGGTTTCTTCAGCTTCTTGAGGAGTATCGGAAAGCACCAGAGGTAACACGGGAAAGGCTATATCTGGAGACGATAGAAAGAGCTTTAGCCGAAAGCGAAAAATTTATCATTGATCCTGAAGTTGGCGGGAACATATTACAGTTCTTGCCCTTAACCGGGGTTGAACTTGAAAGAGAGGTGGATAGATGAATACCAAATTGTTAGTAATTGCAGGATTGCTGCTGGTTGTTCTTGTAGTGGGCGGTCAGTCGGTATTTACAGTGGATGAGACGGAGCAGGTAATCGTTTTGCAATTAGGGGAGTTCATAAGGACGATAGATAGACCAGGATTGTACTTTAAGATACCTTTTGTTCAGGCAGTGCATTCTATGGAGACAAGGACATTGCTTTCGGATGTGCGTCCGGCTGAGTTTCTTACCCTTGACAAAGAAAGGTTGGTGGTGGATAGTTACACCCGGTGGCGAATTGTTGATCCATATCTGTTTTTTAAAGCAGTAAGAAATGAGCATGGAGCCAAGCTCAGAATAGATGGTATTGTTACCT
>CAYOMG010000073.1:0-5839 GCA_964404995.1 uncultured Planctomycetia bacterium
GCAGATTTAGCCAAATTAGGTTATATAGTTACAATATTTGAAGCTTTACATGAACCTGGTGGAGTATTAACCTATGGGATTCCAGAATTTAGACTTCCTAAAAAAATTGTTCAGCAGGAAGTAGGCTATGTGAAAAACTTAGGAGTTGAATTTAGATTAAACATAATAATTGGGAAGACTTTAACAATAAAAGAATTATTTAAACAGGGTTTTGTGGCAATGTTTATTGGTGCTGGTGCAGGCTTGCCACGTTTCTTAGATATACCTGGGGAAAATTTAAATAGAATATATTCAGCTAATGAATTTCTTACCAGATGTAATCTTATGAAAGCATATCGGTTTCCTGAATATGATACTCCCATCAATATAGGAAAGAAAGTTTGTATAATAGGCGGTGGAAATGTAGCTATGGATGCGGCAAGAGTTGCTTTAAGGTTGAAAACATCCGAGGTTAAAGTATTATATCGTCGCACTGAAAGAGAGATGCCTGCAAGAATAGAAGAGATAGAATATGCCAAGCAGGAAGGAATAAAATTTAAATTTCTAACTATCCCTAAAAGATTTATAGGGGATGATAAAAATTATGTTCACCCCGTTAGAAAAAAAGATTCTTGTAGGGTAAGGCAGATAGAATGTATAAAGATGAGGTTAGGAAATCCAGATGAGTCAGGAAGGAGGCGTCCGGTAGCTATACCTAATTCAGAGTTCTTAGTTGATGCAGATACTGTTGTAATAGCTATAGGGCAGATGCCACATCCACTTTTGGCTAAAGCCACTCCTGGTCTAAAAATAGGTGCTTATGGACAGATTTTAGTAGATAAGAAAGGTAGAACCAATATGGAAGGAGTTTTTGCTGGGGGTGATATTACTACAGGTGCTGACACAGTTATTAGTGCTATGACAGCTGGTAAAAAGGCGGCTTTGGCTATAGATAATTATCTTTCGGAGATAAGCGGATAGATAACAGAAGACAGAAGACAGAAGACAGAGTATAGGAAATTTTGATTTTCGGATAAATAATGCAAATGCTAGAAAAATGATAGAAAAAAGTTGACATTGTTATAAATTTATGGTAAATTTTCCAATATATGAAGACATTTATGGCAAAAAAGGAAAATATTAAGAGGAAATGGTATATTGTAGATGCCAAGGATAAAGTTTTGGGTCGTCTTTCTTCAAAAATAGCAAATATATTAACAGGTAAAAATAAACCTGAATATACTCCTCATGTTGATACAGGTGATGGAGTAATAATAATAAATGCGAAATATATAAAAGTTACTGGAAAAAAGTCAACGGATAAAGTATATACGAGATTTTCAGGATACCCAGGGGGATTAAAGAAAGAAACTTTTAGCGATATATTGAGCAAAGCTCCTACTAAGTTAATTTCACATGCAGTAAAAGGTATGTTGCCGAAAAACAAGCTTGGAAGCAGTGCCTTTAGAAGACTTAAAGTTTATCCAGAAGATAAATATTCTCATGCTGCCCAAAAGCCTCAGAAAATAGTTCTTTCTTGCCCGTTTAGGAAGGTATAAAACTTTATCTTTCGACTTCTGCAAGGCTTCAGATGATGCATTACTAAATTGCGAGGATTCGGCAAGGACCTTCGTAAGGAATAGTTCTTGAGTCTGGCTTTGCCAGACCGAAGTTTCTTAAATTTTTAATAAATAGAGAGAACTTGATTTCACAGATTATAGAGGTTACTGCAGAATTTTAGGAGTTTTTCAGTGACCTCAAAAGGTAATCGATTATGACAGAAAAAGCTGAGTCCGAAAATATCCCCGAAGATACACTTGCAACCGGGAGGAGAAAGAAGTCCGTAGCCAGGGTTAGAATGAAGGAAGGCAAAGGTCAAATAATTGTAAATAACAGACCTTACCAGGAATATTTTTTAAGAGATACTCTTTGTTATCTGATTAGGCAACCGTTAATATTTTGTAATTGTGTTAAAAAGTATGATTTTAAAATAAATGTGAAAGGTGGAGGAATTCCCGGACAGGTAGATGCAACCCAATTAGGTATGGCGAGAGCGCTTTCTAAAATAAATGAAAAATTTAAATCTATCCTCCGTAAAAAAGGTCTACTTACGCGCGATCCAAGAGAAAAAGAACGTAAAAAATATGGACAAAAGGCGCCCGTAAACGCTTTCAATTCTCTAAACGGTAATCACGGATTAAAAAAGATTCTTTCATTGATTGGCTTAATTTCTTAAATTTCCTTCCTAATATGTATCTCTAATTCTCACATCAGCGAAGCGAATTTACTTGACAGTAAGTTAAATTTATAGTATCCTAAATACCAGGTTTAAGTATTGATTAATTTAGTGGGTTAAAGCCCACTTTTTTTATTAAATGAGGCCACAATTTGTGGAACCCCAAATAGTAAACATCTGACGGGGTGAACATAAATTGTGTGGCCGAATTTAACCCCACACTAATCTGCTAATAGCTTTGTTAAATTCAAATTAGTGTGGGGTTATGGGCTCATTGAATATGAACGGAGAACTACTGTCTACTATAAGTTATATAGAACATGAAAAAGGGATAGATAGGGAGGTTTTACTTGAAGCCGTAGAATCTGCAATAGCTACTGCTGCAAAAAAGACTTTAGGGTTAAAAGATAAAAAAGATGTGAATATAAAGATTGACAGGACAACCGGTAACATCGAAATTTATTCAGGAGACAATTTGGTTACTTCTGAACAATTAGGTAGGATAGCAGCGCAGGCAGCAAAGCAGGTAATAATTCAGAAAATAAGAGAAGCCGAGAGAGATGTAATATATAATGAGTATAAATCAAAAATTGGTGAGTTGATTAGTGGGACTGTACATAGAGTTGAAAAAGGATGTGCGATTGTGGATCTTGGTAAGACAGAAGGTATAATTCCGAAGTCAGAGCAGGTTAGGAGTGAAATTTATAAGCAAAGAGAAAGGATTAGGAATTACATTGTTGAAGTAAGAAAAATACTTAAAGGACCACAAATAATTCTATCGAGAAATCGACCAGAATTAGTGAAAAGATTGTTTGAATGGGAAGTTCCTGAAGTTTATGATAATATAGTAGAGATAAAAGCTATTGCAAGGGATCCTGGAGAGCGTTCTAAAATAGCAGTATGGTCAAAAGATGAAAAGGTAGATCCAGTAGGAGCATGTGTAGGAATGAGGGGAAGTAGAGTTAAAAATATTGTAGATGAACTTAAAGGAGAAAAGATTGACATAGTAAGATGGAGTGATGACATAAAAGAGTTTGCAAAACAGGCTTTAGGTCCAGCAGAAATATCACGAGTAGAAGTTGCCAAAGAGAAAAAGCGAGTTTTGGTTGTAGTAAAACGGGATCAATTATCTTTAGCTATTGGTAAACGTGGTCAAAATGTAAGATTAGCTTCTATTCTTACCGGGTGGGAAATTGACATAAGAACCGAACAAGACTTAGTTGGAAAAAAGGAAGTGATTTCTAATATTGACTCTATTCGTGGGGTAGGGAAGGAACTTAAGAATTTACTAGAAGAAGCAAATTTGAAAACTATAGATCAGATTGCTAAGGCTAATATAGAAGAGTTAGTAAAGATACCAAAGATAGGCAAGAAACTTGCTGAAAAATTGACAAAAGAAGCCCAAAAAATTATAAAGAAACAAAAATAGCGGTTGTCGGTTTGCGGTGAGCGGTTAGCGAAAAGAATCAATAACCGAACACCGATAACCGAACACCGATAACCGAACACCGATAACCGAACAATGAGAGTTTATCAATTAGCAGAAAAATTAGAAATATCTTCAAAGCAACTTCTCAAAAGATTAAAATGTCTTCATGTTGATGCAAAAAGCCATATGAGTTCTCTTGATGAAGAGACTGCAGAATTAGTAATGCATGAACTAGTTGATAGCAAAGAACTTTTAAAAGAGAAAGAAGAGCTGCTAAAAACGAAGAAAGAAATTTTTGTAAATTTTCCTATTACTGTTAAGCAGCTTTCTATAAAATTTAATCTGAAGCCCAGCCAATTTATGCAGAAGCTTATAAAGATGGGTATAATGGCAAATATTAACCAGACTTTAGAGAAAGAAGTTATGGATAAAGTTGGCAAGAATTTAGGATATACAATAAGGCAGAAACTTACTCAAGAAGAGGAATTGCTAAAATTACATAAAACACAAGAAGAGGGAGAAAAATTAGAGTTACGAGCTCCAGTTGTTACTCTGATGGGACATGTAGACCATGGTAAAACTTCACTTTTAGAGGTAATTAGAAAAATTTCTTTGTTACATAAGGAAAAAGGAGGCATAACACAACATATAGGAGCTTATCAAATAATGCATAATTCAAAGAAGATAACATTTTTAGATACACCAGGACATAAAGCATTTACAGCAATGAGAGCAAGAGGAGCTAATGTTACTGACATAGCTATACTGGTAGTTGCTGCTGATGATGGAGTGATGCCTCAAACAGTAGAGGCAATTGACCATGCCAGAGCTGCGGGTGTGTCGATTATAGTTGCTATAAATAAAGTTGATAAACCAGAGGCAGATATAGATAAAGTAAAAAAACAGTTATGTGAATATGACTTAACTCCTGAGGACTGGGGAGGAAAAACTGTAACCGTACCAGTTTCAGCAAAAACGCAACAAGGAATAGATGGATTACTGGAAATGATATTGTTAGAAGCTGAAATGTTAGAACTTAAAGCTAATCCTGATAAAGCTGCAAGAGGGCGAGTTTTAGAAGGTAAGCTTACCAGGAGAATGGGTTCAGTAACGACTTTACTTATCCAGTCAGGATTACTAAAAATCGGTGATGTAATAGTAGCAGGGGAGTTCTATGGCAGAATAAAATTGATGCTAAGTGATACAGAAATTCAGATAAAACAGGCAGAGACTTCAACACCAGTGGAAATGATAGGGTTAAATGGTGTGCCGGATGCAGGAGATGATTTTTTTGTGGTTTTAGATGAGAAGAAAGCACAGCAAATTGTTATTTCAAGAGCAGAGAGAAAAAGAGAAGGACAAATTTTTAGAAGGAGTAAAGTAACTTTAGAAAGTTTACATAAACAGATGGAAGGTGAGTTACTTAAAAATTTCAGACTTATTATTAAAACGGATGTTCAAGGTTCTTTAGAAGTTTTAGAAGACTCAATTAAAAAGATTCCCTCCCAGCAGATAAAAATAAGCATAATTCATAAAGGTGTAGGCAATATAACAGAATCCGATGCAATGTTAGCTTCTGCGTCAAATGCAATAATAATAGGTTTTGGAGTAGGTTTAGAGCCTAAAGCCAAGATAAAATCGCAAGAAGAGAATATAGATATTAGGATTTACGAAGTAATATATAATGCTATAGATGATATAGGGAAGGCTTTAGAAGGATTGCTTGAGCCAATAGAAGAAGAGGTTGATTTGGGTAAGGCTGAAGTTAGGCAGATTTTTAAAGTATCTAATGTCGGCACAACGGCAGGATGTATAATAACTGAAGGAAACGCGATAAGAGGAGCTTATATCCGTATAGTGAGAGGAGGGAAGGTTGTAAAAAAGTGTAAAATTTCCTCCCTAAAGCGATTTAAAGATGATGTTAAGGAAGTACAAAAGGGATTTGAGTGTGGAATAGGCTTTGGAGAATATCAAGATATAGAAGTAGGAGATAAAATAGAGGTTTTTGAAAAAAAGATATCTAAAAGATAAATGAAGCCAGAACTTATGTTCGTTTCACTCCATAAGTGATGTGCTCATTAGAAGGATACTTGTTATCCCCCCATGTTTTCTTGCGAAAACAAAACAGGGGGGATTAATTCGCACTTATCACTTATGTTCGTTTCACTCCATAAGTGATGTGCTCATTAAAATGA
>CAYOMG010000074.1:0-5738 GCA_964404995.1 uncultured Planctomycetia bacterium
AAATTTTAATTTGTCATTTTGCATTTTGATTTTTACCCCGTTAGAAAACCTCGCCCTTTATAGCGGAGTTTACATTTGACTAACGGGGTTGGGTGAACTTTCTCACCTAGTGTGATTTAGACTTTATTCTCCCTGCTTTCTACCTTCTATTTCTGTTATGATGTTTAAGTATACTACTAATTTAGTAGCTAAGTCAAGCTTTTCCTCTATGTGTGTTTCTTGTCTGCTAACAGGCAGTAATCTTCGGTTATTTTTTCGCCAATTATATTTTTTTGACAATCGTCTAATCTTCTGATATAATTTAGAAAATACAGATATTTTGTTTCTATTTGCATGCATCCCCATTTGTAATTTTCAGGCAATTTAAATAAATGCAGTACTATGTTAAAATTTAGTCTTTTTGATTCTTCCCTGTGCCCTTTAGGGTACCTGTGCCCTTTAACGAGCACATAACTTAGAGAGTGATAGCGAAGCTAAGTTATAAGTGCGAGTTAACCCCTCACTCAACAAAAAGTTGAGTGAGGGGTAAATTCAGCCAGCAGACTTATGTTCGCTCGCTCCATAAGTCTGGGCTTCATTTAAGGGTATAAGATACAAAAATTTAATGCGTTGTCTTTAAGAATATCTGTGTGCATCCATTTTTAACAAAGTCCTATAAATGAATACTATCATTAAATTTTTCAATAATCTAATTTTAAATATAATTAATTTAATCTATCCTTTAAAATGTGCAATTTGCAGTCTTAAGGTCAGCCCAAAAGATAACGCTCAAATCTGTAAACCGTGTTTAGGAAAATTTAAAATTAACCCAAACCCCAACTTTAGTAATCCCTGTAAGGCTTTTAGTTCCTCAGGGAGTAACTCTAATTACAAAAATAATAAAATAACCCCAATTAGAAATATGCATGGTGAGCTCCTGAATGAGATTTCTAATAATAGGATAAGCAGGCATTATGATAAAGCATGGGCAAAGTACATTTATGAGGGGGAACTTAAAAATATTATCTATTTATTTAAGTATAGGCACAGATTAAGTTTACTTAAACAATTGGGAAAATTATTGTTTAATTTTGCAGAGCAAAACTTAGATTTAAATAGCTTTGATTATATTATGTATGTACCTATGCACAGAAGAAAATTACGTCAAAGAAAATTTAATCAAGCCAAAATATTAGCAGCATTTTTAGCCAAAAAAACAGAAATACCCTTAATCGCAAATTATCTAAAAAAATCAAAATATACCCGTCCACAAGTAGAGTTATCTGGAGAGCAAAGACTCTCAAATGTTAAGGGAAGTTTTAAACTAAAAAATAAAAATGTAAAGTTTAATAACAAAGCGATTCTTTTGGTTGATGATATCTTTACTACAGGAGCTACAGTTAAAGAATGCTCAAAATTATTAAAGGGGGCAGGAGCTAAAAGAATAGAAGTTTTAGTATTAGCTCGGACACAATTTTATGAAAATAATTAGAAGTTATATTCTAAAAGAATTTGGTTGGCTTTTTTTACTATCGTTAGGTATTTTTACATTTATATTATTAATTGGGAATTTAGTAAGATTAGCTGATTTGATAATAACTGAAGGAGTAGATATTAGAGATGTATTTAAATTACTCCTTACACTAATACCGTCACTCCTAAGTAACACTATCCCTATCTCTGTGTTAAGTGCTACATTATTATGTTTCGGAAGATTATCTCAAGACCGTGAGATAATGGCAATGCAAACAAGTGGTATAAATCTATATAAGTTACTTCTCTACATTGCGATTGTAGGGACTATTTTGAGTTTATTTCTTCTAATTCTAAATGATACGCTTTTACCAAAAGCACGTCATCAAGCACGAAAAATGGTAAAAACTATTGGGTTACAAAATCCTACCATTTATTTAGAGCCAGGTGTATTTATCAAAGAATTTCAAAATTATATCATTTTTATACATGATATTGACCGAAATTATTTAAGAAATATTCGGATATACCAACCTCAAGAAAACGGACCCACCAGAATCACAATAGCAGAGTACGGCAAAATAATCACATTAGTTCAACAAGATAGCATAAAGCTAAAATTAATAAATGGAACAATTAATGAACTTGATCCTAGTAAGCCAGGTGAATTTCATAAATTAAGTTTTAAAAATTATTATCTTACTTTGAATCTATCTGACAGAGTAAAAAGTGGCCATGTAGAAAAAAGACCTAGGGATATGACTATAAGAGAGATATTAAAAAAAATACAGGAATTTGAACAAAAACATATTATTCTATTTCCATTATTTACAGAGTTACATAGAAAAATCACTTTGTCTTTTTCATGTTTAATATTCATCCTCATAGGTTTTTCTTTAGGAAATATTACAAAAAAAGGTGGAAAATCTATCGGTTTTGGGATAAGCCTAATAGTAATTATTATATATTATTTACTTTTAATAGGTGCAACGGCTATATCTTTAAGTGACAAGGCTCCTATAGCAATCACTATGTGGATGCCAAATATTCTTTTTTTTGTGGTAGGTATTATTCTCCTGAGAAAAAGTGTCTAGGCTGAATTTATCCCGATAGCAAAACGCTACCAAATAACTTATGTCAGAGCGTGTCAAAATTACGCCTCCATAAGTTATGTGTTTACCCCATTAGAAATATAATTTCTAATTGGACTCATTGTATGAAAATTTTAGATAAGTATCTGATAAAAGGTTACATCAAACCGTTAATGTGGTGCCTTATAGTATTTATATTTCTATATATAATAATAGACATCTTTGAGCAGTTAGATGAAGTATTAAGACATAATGTCTCGCTAACTATTCTTTTGCGTTATTATTTATACCAATTACCTATAATCTTTGTCCAGATGGCTCCGGTTGCAATTTTACTTTCTGCAGTATATCTTCTCGGAAATCTTAACAGAAATAATGAAATTACAGCTATACGTACAAGCGGTCTCAGTTTAATAAGAATCACATTACCTTTACTTATAATTAGTGTTTTAATGAGTGGGATTATATTTATAACTAAAGATAGAATAGTGCCGGTTGCAAATATTAATTCAAGTCAAATAAAAGAAAGATATATAGAGAGAGATGGAAAAATCCAAAAAAAAATTATCAAAAACGCCACTTTATATACTTCTAACAATCAGATAATATATGCAAGGACTCTCGATTTAAGCAAGAATTTATTAAAAAACATAATAATTTTACAACACGACGAAAAGCAAAATTTATTATTAAAAACAGTCGCCGAACAAGCTATATGGAAAGATGGAATTTGGCTATTAGAAAATGTAATCTATTATAAAATTAGACCAAGTGGTAAAATTTTGGGTCATCCAGAATTTTATCCACAAAAAATAGCAGGTTTTTATAATAATCCGAAAGAATTTCTAACTTCACCTCTCAGAAGTGAATTTATGTCATATCGCACATTAAAAAAAAGAATAGAACAGTTTGAGAAAAGCGCAGAAAGAATAGTTAGGCATCTCAAAGTTGACCTTTATGGAAGGTTGGCGTTTTCACTTGCAAGTTTAATAATGGTTATTATTGCTATTCCCTTTGCTTTGCGAGGAAAATATCAAGGAACAATGATGAGTATAGGAATATGCATAGCATTAGCTTTTTCCTATTATGCTATATTTTCTATAAGTACAGCATTGGGTAAAAGTGGAATTTTACCGCCATTTTTATCTGCCTGGGTAGCAAATATAACATTTGGAGGATTAGGTGCAGTCTTCTTATTAAAGGGAGAAACGTAGAAAATTGCCCCAAGCCCGACTTGAACGGGCGACACCAGGTTTAGGAAACCTGTGCTCTATCCAATCTGAGCTATTGGGGCGAAGATTACATTTATTTTTTACTTCTTTTTTTTCTTTTTCTTCTCTTTTCTCTTCCCACCTTTTTCTTTACCTTTATTTCTATCTTTTGCCAATTTAATCACCTCCTAAGACAAAAAAGGCAGTCGATCATCGCACTGACTCAATTCTCCATTAAGAAACTTCGGTCTGCCAAAGGCAGACCTCAGAACTATTCCTTGCGAAGTTCCTTGGGGAAACTGTTTACCCCGTTAGAAATACTCCACTCATTTAATATTTACGGTTATCTTCGGCAACCTATTTCTAACGGGGTTTACTCGTGACATAGAATAACTAAAAACTACCGGAAGAACTAAAAACCCTACCTGCGGCAGGCAGGCCTGACTGCCGGCAGGCAGGTATGATTTTCATACTTTCTTGGTCCCCAAGAAAATCGCTTCGCAATAACTTTTAGACGATTTTCACTTGTGTCCGCAAGGAAATAAGGGTAGTCGGTTGGAATTACACCGCATCTAACCACCTGTTTTTGTCATATATTCATCATACTACTATAATGAAAAAAGGCAAGATTAAAAAAAGTATCTGCGATCACTTTGAGACTGATTTGTAAGTCTTGACCTGAAAGAAGATGTTAGTCAATTTGAAATCATAGATTAAAACTTAACAAGAGAAAACATTGGGTAATTCTTTAGACATTCTCTTCCTTTAAGAAAAGTAAGCTCTATAAAGAATGCTATCTCAACAATTTCCCCACCCATACCTTCAACTAATTTAATCGCAGCTCCTACTGTGCCCCCTGTAGCTAATAAATCATCTACTATTAAAACTTTATCCCCAGGGCTGATTGCGTCTTTGTGTATTTCCAATGTATCTGTTCCATATTCAAGTTGATAAGTAATTTTATTGGTTTGATACGGAAGTTTATCTTTTTTCCTTATCGGAACCATCCCCGTTTTCAACTTATATCCTAAAGCTCCTGCTAATATAAAACCTCTGGCTTCTATTCCAACTATCAAATCGATTCTTTCATCTTTATATCTATAAGCTATCTCTTCTACTGCTTGATTAAATCCTTCCCTATCTTTCAAGAGTGGAGTTATATCTTTGAAGACTACACCTTTTTTAGGAAAATCTGGTATGTCTCTTATTAATTGTCTCAAGTCAATCTTATCGGTCATTTGAATTTGTAATTCCTGCATGCCGGCAAACAGGTTTATTGTAATTTGTAATTTAATTCTTTTTATGCTCGCTACTTGCTACTTTTTACTCTCTACTCTTTTTCTTATCTTATATCTTTGTTTCTTAGGTAATCTAATATCAGGTTTATCTGCAGTAAGAACAAACTTAAGCTTAGCAAGTGATTCTTTTTCTATTTGCCTTATCCGTTCCCGGGTAAGATTAAACTCCTTAGCAGTTTCTCTTAAAGTTCTAGAAGAAGAATCTTTCAAGCCATATCTTAAACAAAGTATTTCTTTTTCTCTATCATCCATCAACTCTAAAGCTTCTTGAATCTTTTCATGTTTCAGAAATTTTGATAATTCATCTTGTGCAGTCATTGTTCCATTTTGTTCTACTATTTCAAGAAGCCGGGTTGTTCCCTCGTCTCCCATAGGCGTATTGAGAGAAGCAATCTTTTTAGCTGCTTTCTTTATCTGCCTTACCTTTTCCGGTGTAGTTTTCATTTCTTTAGCTATCTCTTGCATCTTAGGTTTTCTACCTAAGACATGCGATAATCTATTCGTAACTTTTTTCCATCGGATTATCAATTCATTCATATATACGGGAATTCTTATGGTTCGCCCCTGCTCTGATATTGCTCTTGTAACAAACTGTCTTATCCAATAGGCAGCATATGTGCTAAATCTATAACCTCTGTTAGGATCAAACTTCTTAACTGCTCTCATAAGACCTATGTTGCCTTCTT
>CAYOMG010000075.1:0-3116 GCA_964404995.1 uncultured Planctomycetia bacterium
TCTAGGACATACGTAAGAAAATTGAGCGTTGGAGGTACAGATATTGGAGAGGCAATATGCAAATATAATATAACTCTTTTTAAAACATTATTCTTGTCTTTTTCATTTATTACATTCCAAATTTGTGAAAATCTATCTATATCTTCATTAGCAAGACGAATTAAGTATTTTATACCTGCCTGGCTTATTAGCCCCTCATTTGCTTTGATTATTTCAATCATAACTTCATGATGTTCATAAGAAGCATATTTATAAAGTTCATCCTCAAAATAAAGATCATTCCAAGCAGTCAATAGAGAAAAAGGGACTATTACACTTGCTCCCGCCTCTTGTACAGCCCTAATTATTTCCTCCATATTTGCTCCTGTAACAATAATATCATCAATAACGATCATATTTTTATCCTTTATTTGTGTAGGATTTCCTATATGCATAACACCAGATACAGCCTGCTCTCGTTCTTGACGAGACCCTAATTCAATATAATTCCCATGCCAATAAGATTGTTCTATAATATAAATTGGTAAATTTAGCTTGTCAGCAATAACTTGTCCTAACATCTGGGTAGCATTCGCTAATTCTTCTGGAAAATATTTGGGGACTGGAAAAGCAATGCCCCATTCACCTTCTTTTATATTAACTTTATCCTCAATAAGCCGAGTTAATCTTTCAGCCATTTCAATGATAATATCACGATCTCCAATTTTAAATCGACTAAAAATCTCAACCAGTTTTTCTCTATTTCCTGCTCCCTTCAGGTCTTTCGAAGTATACACAGTAAAGATAGATTTTTTATCTATGGGAGCTATTGTTTGATTTCCAGTTCTTACTAAACGGAGTGAATCCGCCGCAAAATCCGCCCATACCAAATAAGGGAAAGCCAATAAACCTATAATTATTAAATTAATTACTCTTTTCATTTTTAAACTTCTCCTTAATCTATAAAAAAACCTCGCCTTCAAAAAGAAGGCAAGGTTTATATTTTTAATTCTTAATAACACCGCTTATTGCAATTTTGCAATTATACCCTTGCCTCCTTTTTAATTAGCCACCGCCCCCTCCAACTCCAGCAAAGAATTCCTCAAGAGTCCTCATTACTTCATCGGTAAATCTTCCATCTATTTCTATCCTAACTGCTAAACGACGACTAATCTTATAAGTGTCATCAGCGTTCACTAAGGCTTCCATAGTCCCTAATGCCTGTAACGCATTTTGCATACTAAATGTAAAACCTGGAATATCATCAGGAATTATTAACTCTCCCGGGTCTTTGCTCATTATAAATGTGAATATACCTAAATTTGGACCTTGTATAAAATATTGTCTATATGAATGTTCATACACTGGGCCTGTACCGAAAACTTCATTAAAACCCAAACTCCTCATTAAAGCTCTCGCTGTTGACCATGCCGAATGTTCTTTAAAAGTTTCATCATAGGGAAGAATAGCAGAATAAGTTTTACCGGTTAGTTCAGCCAATTCTAAGATGGAGGTGTATACATCTTTTGCATTATTTATATCATATCCCCATTCTAACATTATCCTCTCAAAATCAATACCATGTTCTTTTTTCAAAACTTCAACAAAATCTCCAAAATCTAATGTTATTCCATCAGCTATTTTTATTCGATAAGCAGTCTCTTTTGTTTCTAACTCCGTACGAAATTCTTGTTTAGCGATTTCAAAAATCTCATCTTCCGTCAAACTGCGTCCAAGTGTCCTTTCTTTTTGTTTAACTTCTTCCCTAACTCTATCCTCCAATCCCCCTGGTATCAAATTCCCCTTTTCATCTCTTCCTTTCATCCTGTTTGTCGCCCTTTTCCCTCCTTCAACACCTGGCTGGTCAAAGGGGTCTATTCCCATCAATATTCCTGACATACCTGTAGCAAACTTTAAGGAATACATAACAAAAGCTACCTCTTCAACAGAAGAGAGCTGGAATTCAAATAAAGGTGCACCTCTTTCAACAACCTGAGCTGTAAATTCATCTCTTTCATCACTTTCACCTAACTTTACACGCACAACAAATACATCTCTATTGGCATAAACAGATGGGTCAAAATCTCTCTCACTGATAGCAATAATCCCTCTTTCTTGTCCTGCCCCATCGTGTTTCCCTAAACTTTCAGCTACAAGTTGCTCAATCCAGGGTCCCAATTTAGCTAACTTCTCAGGTAATATTATCCGCATATATTTCCTTCCATCACCCTCCATATCAAACATAAATTGACCAAGTTTATATTTAATATCTGAAGCCATTGCCCTACGAGCTTCTCCAAGCAAAACATCTATATCTATTCCTGCTAATGCTGCAGCTAACATCCCGACATTTGAAAAGAATGTATATCGACCACCAACATCATCTGGATGTTCTTGAATATCTTCTGATCGAACACCTCGCTTACTTAAAAACTGCATTAATTCACTATCGCTTTTTGCAATAGTTGTGATAGCAATAAAATTACCACCCTCAGGAACTAATTTGGCTAAAGCATTTGTCTCCGCTGTTCCTCCGGATTTACTTATTATAATAAATAGGGTTGTTTCTAAATTAAGGCTGCTAATAAGACTGCCTATGGAGTTTTCATCCAATGTTTCTAATACATGGACTTTAGCACCTGACGCTTGAAGTGTCTCTCGGAACATAGATACTACATCGGTAGGCCTGCTTGACCCGCCCATACCAATAGTTACTATATCAGTATATCCTTTCTCTTTAGCTTCAGTAGCAAATTTCTTAATATTTTCCAGTTGCCCCTGCGCCCCATCTGCAGGGAGAGTAAGCCAGCGAGTATCTTGTGTTACACCATCCTTTGTCCATTTTCCTGCGGTTGGGTCAACTGGAAAATCTTCTCTATGTTGTCCAATAAGCGACCCATCAATTTCATAATTTTTAACTGAAAATTGCACAGAAGCCCCGCGAACAACTCTTACAGATTGATTGAAGATTGCTAAAGGTGAGATTTTAGAACAAATGAAGATAGACTCTGATAGGACAAAACAAAATGCAATAAGAATACCAACAAGAATAGCAATGAAACTAAATTTGTGATTATATCTCTTCATCTCCCTGCCTATTATAAAAAGATTTGACCCATAAATTTCATTAGACACCT
>CAYOMG010000075.1:3126-5314 GCA_964404995.1 uncultured Planctomycetia bacterium
GTAAAAGTTATCTCTGATGTTTAATTTCAGTAGCTAACTTTTCTAATTTTCCTACTTCCGAAAAGCCAGCTAAAATTTGATAGATTTAGCCTGTCATACCTCGGAGCCAGGTTTCAATTACTCCGTATAAGAAATCTAATCTGGTTTGGGCATTATCACCAGAAATGCCACTGACTGCTTCAACATATAATCTTAACTTTGGTTCAGTGCCTGAGGCTCGAACAAGAAGATTACTGCCATCATCAAAAACTAATCTCACACCGTCTTCTCTACCATCAACTTCAGTAATTATTTGAGAGATTAACGCTCCATCTGAAAATATATCGCCAGGATTAAAACCTGCTAAAGTAGAAAGAATTCTTGCTACATTTTCTTGTGCCTGCATACCTTCTAAAGTAATCGCCCAACCTTCATTTCTATAAAATGGATACAACCCTTCTTCTAACTCTCCTTCTTGTGAAAGTTCAAACAGTTGATTTTCTATATCTTCCAATTTTTGAAAAACTACAGAATCATGCCTTACCAGCGGGACGAATCTGTCTCCATCAGAATCCCAAAGAACAATAACTTCTTGCTTAGAATTTATCCCCATTTGGTAATTCCATAAAGCAAGTGCCTGAAGAAAAAGTGCCGCAGACATTACACCGTCTTTTTCATAAGTATGATTCATATCAGCAAAACCATCAGCAAATTCTGCACCACCTGTTACAACATAATTAGCTCCTGCTTCTACATCGTTGTATTGATGAGCCTTATCTGCAATCCACTTAAAGCCCACAGCAACATCTTCAGTCACTACCCCAAACAAAAAATTAATTGCTCTTACTCTATTAGTAGTGGCATGATTTTTAATAAAAACTGCATTTTCTGGCAATCGATTTTGAGATTTCAATTTATCATGTAAATAATAAGCTAATAAAGAAACGATATCATTCCCAGTAAGCATTATCCACTCTCCACCTCCGGCAGTCTCTATAGCCAAATCAGCACTTCCTCCTAAACGAGGGTCAGGGCCAATTAATCCGGTAAAATTGCGATCTATTTCAGCATGTTTTTCAACTACTTTTGGATCAAACCCTAAATCTCTTATTGCCTGAGGTCCAATTTCACGATTTGCACCATATAAAGGATCTAATGTTGCCTCAACTAAACTTTTCATCTCGGGCGTTACCCTATCATCTTTTGCATTATTAACTATAGAGGTAAGATAAGTTATATCTGTATCCTCTCCTAGCATAACTACGAGACCTTTATCCTGAGCCTCTTGAAAATCCATTACCGTCACATCTTGCAAATTCACTTTCTTATAAGCATCAACAATTATTTGAGTAGGTTCGGGGAGTAACTGACCACCATAGGGAGCAAAGACTTTAATACCATTATTGCCAGTGGGATTATGGCTTGCAGTTACCATCAATCCTCCTGCCGTGGAATGCATCCTTAAAGCGAAAGAAATCCAGCCTACGCTTTTATCCTCACCAGAAATTATTACCTTTATATCATGCGAAGCAAGGATGCCAGCAATTAACTCTGCGTATTCTTTAGAGCCCTCCCGGGTATCATAAGTCATAAGAAATGGTTTTCCATCAAGATTAATACCTAGAGATAATAAATATTGAGCAACTGCCTCTCCGGCTTTTTTTATCGTAAATTCATTTATCCGGTTAGGCCCAACTCCTGTCTTTCCACGCATTCCTGCAGTGCCAAACTCTATATCTTTATAAAATGCATCTCCTAACTCATCCCAGTTTCCAGCATTAATTAATCTCTCAATCTCCTTCCAGGTATCACCATATATCGTCTCATCCATCCATTCTTCAACATTTTTTACTACAGTATCCCCATAACTACCAAAAGTCCCTCTTTCTGCTTCTGCTTTAACTCTTGGTAAAACAGCACTTCTTTGTTGTATGTCTGAAACAAGCTTTTCTAAAATCAACCTTGTTAAATGGGAAACAGAATTATCTAATTTCCCCCATACGTTCACTAAAACATCTCCATAATCAAAACTGCCACCGTATTCTCTGGGAGACTGACTTGCTCTAACATAGATATTACCAAGAATAGAAGGGCTTTCGGGATTCCCCCCTTGGCTTCTCACCCTACTTTCTATTCTACTTACCATTTCATCAATAATCACTCTCATCGAAGTCAAAATAAATTCATTTTCACTTATCCTGCTATAAAC
>CAYOMG010000076.1:0-1199 GCA_964404995.1 uncultured Planctomycetia bacterium
ACTGAAGACAGAGAAGAAATAGTGAAAATATTATTGGAAAGAAATCTTTAGGGAGTACAGGGATAGGTAATGGAATAGGCATACCCCATGGTAAAACTTCTTGTGTTAAGTCTCTTGCAGGTTGTGTTGGCATTTCTAAAAAAGGAATAGATTTTAATTCACTTGATGGTCAGCTTGTTCATATATTTTTTCTTTTGCTTGTTCAAGAAGATTCAACTGGCCCCCACCTTAAAGCACTAGCTAAAATATCCCGCCTACTAAGAGATAAATTTTTTAGAAAAAAATTAATTAATGCCACATCTAATGAGGAACTTTTTGATATAATAAAGGCGGAAGATGGACGGAAAGTGTGAATGTAGATAATATTAGAAAACAGAGGACAGAAACAGCAACATCTGACTTCTGACGTCTGAATTCTGACTTCTGATTCAGGCAATTTGTGGTTTGCCTGCCTGTCGGCAGACAGGTGTATTGGAATTTAACAGGGCTTTCTACTTTAACTTTTATCTTTGGAGAAAATTGTAAAAGATGCATTTACTTATTGCCATACACTGTCATCAGCCGGTAGATAATTTTCGATGGATATATGAAGATTGTTTAAAAAAATCATATTTACCATTTCTTAAAGTTTTAGAAAATTATCCTGATGTTAAAATTGCGCTACACTTCTCAGGCAACTTGCTAAACTGGTTGATGGAAAAAAATGACGAATTCAAAATTTTATTAAAAAAATTGTCTGACAGAAAACAAGTAGAACTACTTACTGGAGGATTTTTTGAGCCAATTTTAACTATGATTCCCGAAGAAGACGCTATAGAGCAGATAAAAATGCTAACAGATGATATAAAGCAAAAATTTGGGAAGAGACCCGAAGGATGCTGGCTTACTGAAAGAGTATGGGAGCCAAGGGTAGTTAATATCTTATCTCAGGCTGGAGTTAAATATACTATTGTTGATGATATGCATTTTGCTTTGATTAATAAATCTCCAGAGACTCTCCAGGGTTATTATGTAACTGAAGATACTCAAAATACTATAATGGTTTTTCCTGGTTCTAAATTTTTGAGATATTCTGTGCCTTTTAAACCACATAACCTAACCTTTGAATATTTGAGACGAAAAGAGGAAGAGGGAATATTGTCTGCTACTTTTGCTGATGATGGAGAAAAATTTGGCTTCTGGCCAGATACTTATGATTG
>CAYOMG010000076.1:1223-5242 GCA_964404995.1 uncultured Planctomycetia bacterium
TTTTTTCAACTTCTTTCGAAAAATAAAGACTGGCTTAAAATGCAAACATTTTCTAAATTTTTATCACAATTTAAACCTACCCAGATGGTATATCTTCCTTGTGCAAGTTATCAAGAGATGCAGGAATGGTCAGGTGGCTATTTTAAGAATTTTTTTGTTAAATATCCAGAGGCAAATTGGATGCATAAGAGAATGTTAGATATAAGCCAGGAATTAAAAAAATATAAACAACAATTTATAGATTTTACAGACATAAGGAGAGTTAAAATTAATAAGGAGAAATTAAGACATGCACAAAAATCATTATATATGGCTCAGAATAATGATGCTTACTGGCATGGAGCGTTCGGCGGTCTTTATCTTACTCATTTAAGGGCTGGAATATATTCTCATTTAATTGAAGCTGAAAAAACAATAGACAAAATGCAAAATCTCAACTTGCCACTAAAATCAAAACTCGAAGATATTGATTTTGATTTCCATCCGGAGTTTCAACTTAAAACTCCACAGCTTTATATTTACATTAAGCCGTCCCATGGAGGATGCATATATGAGTTAGATTATAAATCTAAAAAAGTAAATCTTATAGCTACTCTTGCCAGAAGGAAAGAAAGCTATCATAATAAATTATTAGCACAGAGCAAACTTGTAGAAGAAAATGATAATTCCAGTCAGCCAGTTAGCATACACGAAATTAGTTCTCAAAAAAGCAGTAACCTCCGTCAATATTTAAATTATGATTTAAACAGTAAAGCCTGTTTATTGGAACATTTTTTGCCTCTTGATTGCACCTTTGAGGAGTTTAGTAAGAACGCTTATGTAAAAATAGAAAATTTTGCTAATTCTATTTTTCAAATACAAGATTATAAAGAAGAAAAAGATATAGTTTGTATAACTCTTTCCAATATTCAGAATTTAACATTAGAGAAAAATGTCATTCCTGTAAAACTTACAAAAAAAATTCATGTAGATATATATCCAGATAAACTTAAATTTAAATTATGCATAGAAAATCTTTCAAATGAGGATTTCTGTTTAATTTTTGGTACAGAATTTAATTTTGCTTTAAGTAAAGATAATTATGAAACAGGGTTATGCATTGATAAACAAACTCAATTTGTTCTCCATGATACATGGTATAAAATAAAAACTATCTGGGATATGAGTAAACCCTGTAGAATTTGGCAGTTTCCTCTATTTACTATATCGGGTTCTGAGTCTGGCATTGAAAAAACTTATCAAGGATTATGCACATTTTTAAACTGGAAGGTTGAGCTTAAATCCAAAAGATTATGGGAAGTAGATGTGGAGTTTAGAGTAGAGAGCATAGCGTAGAAGTTATGAAAATAGAGAAAGAGTTAATTATAGGGAATAAGTTAGGTCTTCATGCAAGGCCTGCAGCGAATTTTGTCCAGGTTGCTAATAAATTTATCAGCGATATAACTGTGATTAAAGATAAGATAGCAGCCAATGGTAAATCCATAATGGAGATTTTAACTCTGGAAGCAAATCAGGGCAGTAAAATTAAAATAGTAGTTTTTGGCGAAGATGCTAAAGAAGCAGCAGGCGAGCTTGGGAAGATACTTATAAAAGAGGATTGAGTTATGTATAAAGGGATACCTGCGGCCCCAGGGATTGCTATCGGTCGGGTAGTTCTATTGGATAGCGAAGATTATGGAGTTGTCAGACGGAATATAAAAGAAGAAGATTTACCCAAAGAAGTAGCTCGATTTGAAGAAGCCCTGATTAATACAAGGCATGAGATTTTAAATATACAAAAAAATATTGCAGAAGAGATGGGGGATGACCATGCAGAGATATTTAATGCGCATCTTCTTGTTCTGGAAGATAGATCTTTAATTGACGAGGTTATATTAAGGCTTAAAAAAGAAAAAATATGTGTAGAGTATATATTTGCTGAGATATTAAAAAAATATATAAGAGTTTTTTCTAAAATGAAAGATGAATATCTCAAAGAAAGAGTAATTGATATAGATGATGTAGGCAGAAGAGTTTTAAGGAATCTTTTAGGAAAGCAGACAGGAAATTTTAAAAATTTAAAGTTAGATTCAATTATAGTCGGATATGACCTCTCTCCTTCTGATGCTGCTACTATAGACAAAGACAAAGTAGTGGCATTTGCTACAGATATTGGCTCAAAAACTTCTCATACAGCTATTATGGCTAAATCTTTGGAAATTCCAGCAGTAGTAGGTTTGGAAGAAATAACCAGGAGAGTTAAAAAAGACGATTTGCTTATTGTGGATGGGACTAATGGGATTGTAATAGTAAATCCTAATAGAAGGGTAATCAGTAAATATATAAAACAAAAGCAAAAGTACCATCAAATTATAAAAAACCTCTCAGTAATAAAAGATTTACCAGCCGAAACTCTGGATGGTCACAAAATTGAACTTTCTGCTAATATTGAATTTCCAGATGAAATTCCTTCTATAATTGCACATGGCGGGGAAGGGATAGGTCTTTACCGAACAGAATATTTCTATATGAATAGAAAAGATTTACCTACAGAGGAAGAACATTTCCAGGCATATAAAAAAGTAATTTTACAGATCGCCCCTCATGCCGTAGTAGTAAGAACTTTAGATTTGGGAGGAGATAAGTTTCTCTCGCCACTAAAAATCCCTCATGAGATGAATCCTTTTATGGGATGGCGTGCAATACGTTTTTGTTTAGCCAGACCAGATATATTCAAAACCCAATTAGCTGGGATTTTAAGAGCTTCAGCCTATGGCAATATAAAAATTATGTATCCTATGATATCTGGATTAGAAGAGTTACAAGAAGCTAACCAGATTTTGGAAGATGTAAAACGAAATTTAAAAAGCAAGAGGATAAAATTTAATGAAAATATAGAAGTTGGAGCTATGATAGAAGTTCCATCAGCAGCTATAATATGTGATATATTGGCTAAAGAAGTTAATTTTTTCAGTATTGGAACTAATGACCTTATACAATATGCTTTGGCAGTAGATAGGATAAACGAAAAGATTGCCTACCTTTACAAGCCTGCTCATCCTGCTGTTTTAAGACTTGTAAAAAATATTATTGATGCAGGGCATAAAAATGGTCTCTGGGTGGGGATGTGTGGAGAGATGGCTGGAGAACCTACTTTGACGCTTATACTTTTAGGTTTAGGGTTAGATGAATTTAGCACTTCTTCGGCAAGTATACCACAAGTTAAGCAAATAATAAGGTCTGTAAAGATGAAAAATGCTGAGAATGTAGCTAAAGACTGCCTTGAATTTAATACATCTGAGCAAGTAGAAAATTATGCAAGTGGTAAACTTAGAGAACTTATTGAAGGGAAATTACACAAAAGAGGTCTTGCTTAAAATGTGTAATTTTTATTTAGGGTAAATGATGGATATATTAGATTCAAAAAGATTAATAAATAAGATAGATAATTCTAATATGTTGGATCTTTTGGAGAATTTTCCTTCCGATTGTATTGAAGCTTTTAAATTGGCAAAAAAATCTGACCTGTCTGGTCTTAAGAATAAGTATAATGGAATAATTTTCTGTGGCATGGGAGGTTCAAGCCTCGGGGCTTTTTTAGTAAAATCCTTGACATATCAAGAAGCTAAAATCCCAGTTTATATAATAAGAAATTATAATTTACCTTCCTGGGCAGATAAAACTTTTCTATGTATTATATGTAGTTATTCAGGTAATACAGAAGAGACTATCTCATGTTACAACCATGCAAAATCAAAGAGCATGAAAATATTAGTGATAACTTCAGGCGGGACACTTTTAAAAAATGCTCAGGCAAATAAGGATACTTTGGTTGAAATACCTCAAGGCATGCCACCAAGAACTGCATTAGCTTATCTTTTAATTCCTAATTTAGTTGTTTTATCTAAGTTAAATATTATTACTGATAAGAGGGAACAAATAAAACAAGCAAGCTTGATATTGTCAAATTTAAGAGATAAAGAAATCGGGATAAATATATCTTCACGAAGAAATAAAGCCAAACATATAGCAAGAGTACT
>CAYOMG010000077.1:0-4784 GCA_964404995.1 uncultured Planctomycetia bacterium
TATCCAGCATTAAGACTAATGAATAAGCACCTTCCAACTGTGACAATGCCCAAACGAGAGCTTCTTTATAATTTTTTTTCTCTGACCTCACTAATAAATGAGCTATCATTTCAGAATCCATTGTAGTCTGGAAGATAGAGCCTCTCTCTTCTAACTCATTGCGTAGTCTAATAGTATTTGTAAGATTACCGTTATGTGCAATAGCTATATCTCCTTTTTTATGGCTTACAAAAAATGGTTGAATATTTTTAGGGCTACTTGAACCTGTAGTAGAATATCGAACATGTCCAACTGCTATATTCCCATGCAAAGACTTAATAATTTTTTCATCAAAGCCATCATTTACAAGCCCCATAGATTTATGGAAGTTTGTCTTTTTCCCGTTAAAAGTTACTATTCCTGCACTTTCTTCTCCTCTATGCTGCAGTGCATACAAACCTAAATATGTAAGCCTGGCAGCATCTTTATGACCATATATTCCAAATATTCCACACATTCCTTTGCTCCGCAAAGGAGATTCCAGACTCCAGTAACCAGATACCAGAAAAAGGCAAAAAGTTTTTATCCTGCTTTCTGACAACTGGCTTCTAATCTCCCTTTTTCATTTCATTAGACCTTTAAGCATACTAGTGATTTCCCTATCATCTCTTTTTAATCCCCAATAAAAATCATCTTCAATCAAATTTTGTCTTTTAAGTACAATAAATACTGAAACACATTCCCTCGTAGAATCGGATGATATCCTAAAGTAGCGATATCTTTCTTTACTCGAAATTTTATCATTTCCTTCAGCTATATTATTACCTATAGATATACCTGCCCTCAACAAGTTATCTCCTATAGAAAATTTATATTCTTTCGGAAGGTTTTTTACTAATTTAAATATCTTATCCATAAAATCTAAAGCCTTTTGATAAACTTTAAGTCTTTCGAAATCAAATTCTGGGTTACTTTCCATTTCATTTTCTGGTTTCTGGCAACTGGTTTCTGGTTTCTTCCTATTGCATCCTCACTTTTATCCCTCTTTGTTTAAGGTATTGCTTAGCTTCTCTTATTGAATATTCACCATAATGGAAAATTGAAGCTGCAAGTACAGCATCAGCTTTACCTTCTATTAATGCCTGGTAAAGATGCTCTAAATTCCCACACCCTCCAGAAGCAATTACAGGAATATTTACGCCCTCTGATATTGTTTTAGTCAGCTCTAAATCATATCCATTTTTGGTTCCATCTCTATCCATACTGGTAAGAAGAATTTCTCCTGCTCCTAAAGTCTCAACTTCTTTTGCCCATTCTAAAACATTCATCCCCGTGGGTTTCCTACCCCCATAAATAAAAACCTCCCACTCTGGCTTCTGGCAACTGGTATCTGGTATCTTCCGTTTGGCATCTATAGCTACTACAATACATTGGCTTCCAAATTCTTCTGAAGCTTCCCTGACTAAATCAGGATTCTCGACAGCAGCTGTATTCAAGGATACTTTATCAGCTCCTGATTTAAGCAGGATTTTTATGTCTTCTATGTTACTAATTCCACCGCCAACAGTCAAAGGAATAAAAACTTGTTCGGCAGTCTTAATAACTACCTCCAAAATAGCCTTACGCTTTTCAATGCTGGCAGTAATATCCAAAAATACTATCTCATCAGCTCCTGCTCTGGAGTAGCAAGAGGCTGACTCTACAGGGTCTCCAGCATCTTTTAAATTTACAAAATGTATTCCTTTTACTACCCGACCATTTCGTACATCCAAACATGGTATAATTCTCTTAGCTAACATTTTAACCTCACTGTGTTCGGTTAGATTACAGATAACAGAATACAGATTACAGCCTCACTTCTATCCCTCTTTGTTTTATAACCATATATCCCAAATATTCCACACATCTTAATCTCGCTACGCTCGATTAGACTGCAGATAACCCCGTAAACTCGCTTCGCTCGCACGGGGCAAGCAGAGTACAGAAAATTTAACATAGAGAAATAAAATTTTTCAAGATTGTTAATCCTAAATCTGCACTCTTCTCAGGATGAAATTGTACACCAAAGACATTTCCCTTTGCAATAGCAGATGTAAACTTCATACCATACTCAGTAGTGGCAAGGATTATATTTTCATCTTCTAACTCAACATAGTAGGAATGAACAAAGTAATAGTAAGAACCGTCAGGAATACCTCTGAATAGCTGCAGGCTGCAGGCTGCAGGCTTCTTGTTTTTAGCTTGTGGCTTGTAACTTGCAGCTTGTAGCTTAATTTGGTTCCATCCCATATGAGGAATTTTTAATCGCTCATCCCTAAAATCAAATTTTTTTACTCTCCCTTTGATAACTTCCAATCCTTTATGTAACCCTTGCTCCTCACCTTCTGTAAATAGTAGCTGCATCCCTAAGCAGATTCCTAAAAAGGGAATATTTCTCCCAATCACCTCATAAATTACAGAGATGAGATTTAATCTATTAAGATTTTCCATACCTCGATGAAATGCTCCTACTCCAGGAAGAACTATCGCTTTTGCCTTAGCAATTGCCTGAAGATTATTTGTTACCTCCACCTTAGCTCCAACTCCCTCCAGTGCTTTGCTAACACTCCTTAAGTTACCCAATCCATAATCAATGACTGCTATCACCTTAACCTCACTGCGTTCGGTTAGATTACAGAGTACAGTTTACAGAGTACAGATTTAAGAAGTTATAAGTCTATAAAGCATACTGGTTATTTCTTTACCATCAATCCGTAGTTAGCAGGGGCAGCCTGCCTGTCCCACAATCCGGGTGAGCAAGCTCACCCCTACTCAGAGACAAGCCCGGCTACAGGGGACGGCCTTGGCTGAGCGTTTACAACTCCTAATAGAATCTGTGTTCTACTCTATGATTAAAACTAACATTCCCAGCATATATGACTTTGCGACAAAAGATAGCAATGTCCCAAGGGGGCAAGGGTTTTAAGCCAGTAGTGTATATGTTATATGAAGTGGCGAATTGATATTAGTTTTATACTTAAATTTCACCATTGGCTTTCAAAACTATCAAAATCCTTAACAGGTGCAACAAATTTTGAATCTCTTATAAGTTCAAATCTCTTTTTGGCACTTCTTATTTTAATTTTTTCTTCTTCAGACCTCAATTCATAAATACTATTAGTGTCTTTGGTTTCAACCACAAAGTAAATTTTTTCGGAAGTTACACCATCCTGAACTTTTTCTATCACGACCGCCCAGTCAGGTGTATAATTCCCAGCAGGTGTTTCTATTGCATACCAATCAGGTAGTTTTATGAACAGTTTTATCCGGGAGTCTTTATCAAGTGCCTTAGCAAACTCTTCTTCGATTTTTGATTCTTTAATTATTCCATCATAAATTGATTTTTGTACTTTTAGCACATACTTGCCATAACTCGCCACTTCCTCCCTTAAAAGACCAACATCATAACCCTCTCTCAGATTAATATATTTGATACCCTCAACTTCAAATGTTTTTTTACACTCTTTAATAACTCCTATAACCTTTTCCGCATATTTTTGAGGATTTAAAAATAAAAGATTAAGATTATTAGAACCTTCTAATATTTTTAATATTGTCCTTTTGGTTAGACTGGACTCTCTTTCAATACAGGGTATAAGATTAAGAACTTTGGTTATCTCTGTTTTTTCCGATGCCTCTCTAATAAATTCCTCCTCAATATCTTCGGGTTTGATTTTATCTACCCTAACTTTCTTAATACTTATTTCTGGCTCTTTTACTTGAATTTTTTCTATTTCCTTCAATACTTGCTCTACGAATTTACTACCATCTATATTTACGATATACTTTGCTCTTGGAGATACTCTTTTCCATAAATTTCTAAATAAATTTCCTTGAAGGACATCATTTTTTATCTTGACCTTTATTCTTTCTCGCTTATCTTCAACAGGTGGTGCTTCTTCGCCTGCTTCTTCTCGGTATTCTATCTGTAATCTTTCTAAATATTCCCTATAACTTTCATTTGTAATCACAGTCAATAAATTTATATCCCTATCTTGAATTCTATCCCCATTCCGATCAACTGGTAATCTTAAACCTCTCCCAATTTCCTGTCTCTTTTTAATCTCTGAAGTAGAGTAAGCAAGCGTGCAAATATTAAATACATTCGGGTTATCCCAGCCCTCTCTTAATGCAGAATGAGAAAAAATAAATTCAACAGATTCTTCCAATGAAAGCAATCTTTCCTTATCCTTCATAATCAAATCATAAGCTGATTCATCTTCTTCAATACTTTTATCCCTTTTCATCTTTGAAAAATAACCGCTATGAACCTTCTGGACATCTAAATGTGAAAATTCCTTAAATCCATTCTCAGTAAATTTGTTAAACTCTTCTTCAAGCATTCGTCGGACCATCCCATCTTCCAATAGGTAATCATCAACTCTATTCAGGAAAAACAGACTTAACACTTTAATCCCTCTGGGATTTAACTGTTTCTTTTTATCTAAATGCTCTCTCACTGTTTCCCGCACCATAAAACGAATTATCTCATCTTCATCTATTGAAGATTTTCCTTCGTAAATTTTCACACCATTAGAAAAAGAGAGATACCCTGCACCTTTGTTTATTTCACTTGTGATAAAGCCATCATAATAAGAATTATCTGTTCTATTTGCTAAATCATCACCGTGTTTAATCGTTATCATCTTAAACTTTATCCCGTCTTTTGTCCTAACAAAAACTTTGACTTTTGCTCTTAAACCACTTGATGTTGATTCTATTCTATCTAAAATAATTTTTTTGCTGCTTGGGGATCCTTCTTCTGT
>CAYOMG010000077.1:4794-5223 GCA_964404995.1 uncultured Planctomycetia bacterium
GACAATACTTCTATTTTTTTAACTAATCCTAAATTATACGCATCATAAGGAGTTAGTTTATAAACAAGATTATAAATATCTCTATGAGTGGCTGAATAGCGTAAGACAAATAGAGGGTTCAACTCAGACAAGCCCCATAGCGTTGATTCACCACCCATCTTTTGCGGCTCGTCAAGGATAACAATAGGCTTTGTCTTTTTGATAATTTCAATTGGTTTATCTCCCATTTTATCGTGAATATTGTGAATAATATTTATGTCTTTATTAAAAGCATCTCTTGTGATAATCATAATCTGAAGGTTAGTATCCTGACCGAACATTCGAACCATTACGAGATTATTAGACTTATAAGGGAAATAGGTATAAGGTAAATTCTCATGCAACTGTTTAAAATGTTCTTTTGTAATATCTAAGGTTTTCAAAACTCCT
>CAYOMG010000078.1:0-5214 GCA_964404995.1 uncultured Planctomycetia bacterium
GAAAAACAACCACTTCAATTGGATTAACAGAAGGATTAAATAAAATAGGTAAAAGTTCAATCGCTGCCATAAGGCAACCTTCTTTAGGGCCTGTATTTGGTATTAAAGGTGGTGCTGCAGGTGGTGGGTATTCACAAGTCCTGCCTATGGAGAATTTTAATCTCCATTTTACAGGAGATGTACATGCAGTAGGCCTTGCCCATAATCTCTTAGCCAGTTTTCTTGATAATTCAATTCTTAAAGGGAATAAATTAAATATAGACCCTTTAACTATTACCTGGCCAAGGGTGGTAGATGTTAGTGATAGATTTTTACGCAGAATAATAATTGGTTTAGGGGGAAAACAAAATGGGATACCTCGAGAAACTAATTTTGACATAACCGTTGCATCAGAAGTTATGGCAATCTTAGCTTTAACTGATAGTCTTTTTGATTTACGCAAAAGATTAGGGAAAATAATCGTAGCAATGACTTATGGAGGGAGACCTGTAACTGCTGAGGATTTAAAGGTAGCAGGAGCTATGGCTATTTTGTTAAAAGATGCCATAAAGCCAAATTTAATACAGACTACAGAAAATACTCCTTGCATTGTTCACGCTGGACCTTTTGCAAATATAGCTCATGGAAATTCGTCTATCTTGGCAGATAAAATAGGAATTAAATTATGTGAATATCTTGTTACAGAAAGTGGTTTCGGAGCAGATTGTGGTGCAGAAAAATTCTTCAATATAAAATGTCGGAGGAGTGGCTTAAGACCCGATTGTGTAGTTATTGTTTGTTCAATAAGAGCCCTTAAGATGCACAGTGGAAGATTTAAGGTTGCCCCTGGAAAAGCGTTAGAACCTGGATTATTAAAAGAAGATGTAAAAGCTGTAAGGGAAGGTCTTCCAAATTTAATCAAGCAGATTGAAAATATGAAGCTATTTGGAATACCTGTTGTAGTTTGTATAAATAAATTCACTAATGATACAATACGAGAAATAGAAGAAGTATCAAAGGCATCCATAGAACAGGGTGCAGATGAAGTAGCAGAAAGTCAAGTTTGGGAAAAAGGTGGCGAAGGTGGTATTCAATTAGCAGAAGCTGTAGTAAGGGCAGCTGAGAAGCCAAATAATTTCAAGTGCCTGTATCCATTAGACCTGCCTATAAAAGATAAAATTAATATTATTGCAGCTAAAATCTATGGTGCATCAGGAGTAGTATATTCTGATAAGGCTGAGGAGAGCATTAAACTTTATACTAAACTTGGATTTGATAAACTTCCTATTTGTATGGCAAAGACACATTTATCTCTTTCTCACGACCCTGCTCTTAAAGGAAGACCTTCTAATTTTAATTTACCTGTAGAAGAAGTTAGACTATCTGCCGGAGCAGGATTTTTATACCCTTTGTGTGGTAAAATAAACACAATGCCAGGGCTCCCCAGTCAACCAGCAGGTGAAAAATTTGATATTGATAGTGATGGGAAGATAAAGGGGCTATTTTGATATATCGGATTTTCAATCCGATACTTGAACCCTTGAACCCTTAGCTCCGAAGGAGCGTATCTTAAAATGCAGAAGGACTACTATGCCAAACTATCAATTGAAAAATATTTAGATTATTTAGCTGCGAAAAGACCTGTGCCAGGAGGTGGTAGTGCTGCATCTTTAGTAGGCTCAGTTGCTATAGCTTTATTATTAATGGTAATAAATTTTACCTTTGGTAAGAAAGAATTTGAAACTATAGAGAATGAGCTTAAACAAATTTGTACAAATTTGGAAGATTTAAAACAAAAATTTATTAATCTTATTGACCAGGACATTGAAGCATATAAAAAACTTGATGAAGCATATAAGAAAGCTAAAGATGAAAATAGAGAAATATCTCATAGTAATATTCAGCAGGCTTTAAAAGAAGCAATAGGCCCACCTCTTCAAGCTTGTAAATATTCACATCAAGCATTCAAGCTATCTCTCGAGATGTTAAATAAAACTAATAAACTTCTGATAAGCGATCTGGGAATTGGTGTATGGTTTTTAAAAAGCGTATTTGAATCTTCACTTTTTAATATTCAAATTAATTTATCAAATATAGATGATGAGGAATTTATTATTAGTATAAGAAAAATAATTGAGCCTTTAGGTGAAGAAATAGAAGAGGCCAAAAATATTGCCTTGGAAGAAGTAAACAGAGTCATATCTTGCGGTTTACGCTGAGTGGTTTGCGCTAACCGCTAACCGATAACCGATAAATGCAGACTAAATTATTAGAAGGTAAGCCAATTAGGGATAAGATAATTAAACACTTAAAAGAAGAATTGCAGACTTTAAAAGAGCAATCTAACAGAATAGCTAAGCTTGTTACAGTTTTGGTAGGTGAAAATCCTTCCTCATTAGTTTATGCAAAATCTCAAAAAAGATTAGCCGATGAATTAAATATAGAATTTGAATTGGTTCAATTATCTGAAGATATAACTCCAGTTGATTTTGAAAATAAACTTACACAGTTGAATAAAGATTTTTCTGTAAGTGGTATTTTACTTCAATTGCCGTTACCAGGGCAGCTTAATCTTAATAAAGTTATAGGTTTAATTGACCCGATGAAAGATGTAGAAGGTATTCATCCAGCAAACTTAGGCAATCTTGTTACAGGTAGATTCATTAAAGCACCTTGCACCAGTTTAGCGGTTATGGAATTGTTGAAATCTACTAAAGTAGGTTTATATGGGATGGAAGCTTGCATGGTTGGACATAGTGAGATAGTTGGCAAACCCTTAGTTTTGATGTTACTTAATGAGTTTGCGACAGTCACCTGCTGCCATATAGCTACAGGAGAAAGAGGGCATTTAGAAGATTTTGTTAGCCGTGCAGAAATTTTGATTGTGGCAGTTGGCAAACCGGAATTTATTAAGGGTGAGTGGCTCAAAGAAAATGCTATAGTTATAGATGTTGGTATTAATAAAGTTGGAGACAGACTCGTAGGAGATGTAGAATTTGAAAAGTCACTCTCAAAAGCCAGCTATATAACACCTGTGCCAGGCGGAGTGGGAAGTCTTACTACAGCTATGTTAATGAGAAATTTGGTAGAATCGTTTAAGTTACAAATTCAGAAAACAGATTATAAGTAACAGGTAACAGGTAATGAATTTGAAATTACTTGCTACTTAACCTAATTATTTATTTTTAGATAGTGTTAGCTTTTGTATATAATACTGACATTTAAATAAGAATGGACTTTCAAGATAAAATTAATTCTGGAAATTTTGTTGTAACTTCTGAGATCGGTCCTCCGAAAGGCATATTAATTGAACCAATGTTAGACGAAATAAAAATTTTTAAAGATAGGATTGATGCAGTAAATGTTACAGATCTCCAGAGTTCAGTTATGCGTCTTGGTTCTTTAGCAGTATGTTCTCTATTGAAAAATCGTGGATTTGAACCAATATTTCAAATTACTTGTAGAGATAGAAATAGATTAGCACTTCAATCAGACCTTTTAAGTGCGAGTGTATTAGGTATTGATAATGTGTTAGCTTTAACTGGTGACCATCCGGAATTAGGAGACCATCCTCAAGCAAAGCCTGTATTTGATTTAGATTCGGTCCAACTCTTGGAAGTAATAAATACATTAAATTCTGGTTTTGATATGGTTGGAAATAAATTAGATAAAAATACACACTTTTTCTCAGGAGCCGTAGTAAACCCTAACGCAGAACCACTTGAGCCAGAAATTTTTAAAATGGAAAAGAAAATAAAAGCCGGGGCGAAATTTTTTCAAACACAGACAGTCTACGATGTTGAATTATTTAAAAATTTCCTTAAATTAATTAAAAATATCAAAATTCCTGTATTAGTTGGGATAGTAATTCTCCGTTCTGCTAAAATGGCAAGGTATATGAATGAAAATGTAGCAGGAGTTAAAGTTTCTGAAGATTTGATAAAAAGAATGGTGGAAACTAAAGATAAGAGAGAGGAATCCATAAATATAACTTCTGAATTAATTAAAGAGTTTAAACTTTTATGCCAGGGTATTCATATTATGCCCATTGGGCAAGAAGATAAAGTCCCTTTTATTTTAGATAAAGCAGGCTTATAGTTTTATTAAGACCGGGAGAATATTATGGAAAGAAAAAAAAATACAATACCTGATGTGCAAAAAATGAAACAGGATGGGATAAAGATTACCATGCTTACTGCCTATGATTACCCTTTAGCTTGTTTAATAGATAAAGCCGAAATAGACATAATACTAATTGGCGATTCAGTTGGGAATGTAATATTAGGCTATGATTCGACAATTCCAGTAACTATGGATGAGATGCTCCACCATGCTAAAGCTGTAAGTAGAGGTGTAAAATGCGCCTTTTTAGTCGGAGATATGCCTTTTATGTCATTCCATAAAAGTAAAGAAGATGCTATTATTAATGCAGGAAGGTTTATTAAAGAAGCAGGATGCAATGCAGTGAAAGTAGAATATTATAAAGGAGTAATTGATATTACTAAAGCAATAGTTAATGCAGGAGTTAGTGTAATGGGACATATTGGGCTTACTCCGCAAACTGCTATGCAATTAGGGGGTTTTAAAGTTCGCGGGAAAGATGCACCAACAGCACAAAGACTGATTGATTCGGCTGTTGCTTTTGAAGAGGCAGGGGCGTTTAGCATAGTTTTAGAATGTGTTCCAGAGAAAATCGCTAAGATAATTACTGATAAACTCAAAATACCTACTATTGGAATTGGAGCAGGCGTCCATTGCGATGGTCAAGTTCTGGTTACTCATGATATGTTAGGTCTTTATCCGCGTTTTATACCCAAGTTTGTTAAAAGATATGCTAATTTAGGTGAAGAAATCTCAAAATCTTTGAAAGAATATAAAGAAGAAGTAAAATCTTCCAAATTTCCTACCGCAGAGCATAGCTTTACCATATCGGAAGAAGAGATAAAGGAATTAAAGTAATCCACAATAAATTACACAAAATAAGTCTTGCTTAAAGTGTGTAATTTTGTAGAGTCTTCCGGATTTAATATGAAAATATGTGTAATTGGACCTGGAGCAATTGGATGTCTTTTTGCAGGTTTTTTAGCCAAAAATTGGAAGGATGTCTATCTTTTAGACAAAAATCCTGAAAGAGCAGAAAGAATAAGTAAGCAAGGCATAAAAATAGAAGGGATATCCGGTCAACATTTGATAAATATAAATATAACATCCAACCCCTGCGATATAGGAACCTGT
>CAYOMG010000079.1:0-5212 GCA_964404995.1 uncultured Planctomycetia bacterium
AAGACCTATTTTGTGTAATTTACACATTTTAGGTCTTGCTTGTTTTGTGTAATTTCAAATTTTAGCTTCTTTATTTCATCTCTTATAATGGCAGCTTTTTCAAATTGTAGATTCATGGAAGCTTTCATCATCTCCTCTTCAAGCTCAGTAATTACCTGATTTATATCATATTCTTTATCTGATTGTCCGGTTACTTCTCTTACTACCTCTTTTGCATCGTCAGCAATCTGAATATAGTCAATTACTCTTTTTTGTATAGTCTTAGGAGTTATATTATGCTTTTTATTATATTCAAGTTGTTTCTTTCGTCGCCTATTTGTCTCATTTATGGCTATCTGCATTGATTGAGTCATATAATTTGCATACATTACTACTTCTCCGTTTACATTTCTGGCACATCTACCTGCAACCTGAATCAATGATACCTGTGAGCGTAAGAATCCTTCCTTATCCGCGTCCAAAATTGCTACTAATGAGACTTCTGGAAGGTCAAGCCCCTCCCTCAAAAGATTAATCCCTATTAGGCAATCAAATTTTCTTAATCTTAAGTCTCTTAATATTTCAACCCTTTGAAGGGTATTTATTTCTGAATGAAGATATTTAACTCTTAATCCCATATCCTCAAGGTAACTGGATAAATCTTCTGCCATCCGTTTTGTAAGCGTAGTAACTAAAACACGCTCTTTTCTTTCTGCACGTTTTGCAATCTCTTCCATAAGATTATCTATCTGACCTTTTGCTGGTCTTACCATAATCCTTGGGTCTAATTATTTGTTCAACTATCTTTTCTTTACTTTTAGAAACTTCGAATTTAGAAGGGGTAGCTGAAGCAAAAATTACTTGATTTATGAGTGTCTGAAATTCATTAAATTTTAGAGGCCGGTTATCTAAGCAGGAAGGAAGCCTAAATCCATATTCAACCAGTGTCTCCTTCCTTGATTTATCTCCTTCATACATTCCCCTGATTTGAGGAATAGTTACATGCGACTCATCTATAATAGTTAAAAAATCTTCACCAAAATAGTCTATTAGGCAATATGGTCTTAAACCAGCAGGTCTTCCTGATAAATGTCTGGAATAGTTTTCTACTCCGTGACAATAGCCTATCTCTTTAAGCATCTCCATATCATATTTTGTCCGAGACTCAAGTCTTTGTGCTTCCAACAGTTTGCCCCGAGCCTTCAATTCTTTAAGCCTTTCTTCTAATTCTTCATAGATAGAAACTAATGCATTTTTTACCCTATCCTGGGTGACAAGAAAATGTTTTGCAGGATATATAGCAATTTTTTCAAGAGAGGTTATAGCCTCCCTTGTTACAGGGTGTAATTGTGTGAGCTTCTCCACCTCATCTCCAAATAATTCTACTCTTATTATTTCCTGAGTATATGCTGGAAATATATCAATACAATCGCCTCTTACTCTAAACTTCCCCCTCTTTAAATCAGTATCATTTCTTTCATAAAGCATCCCAATCAATTCTTTTATAATCTGCTCCCTTGAAATAGTCTGGCTCTTTTCTAAAATTAAAAGCAATTCCTGATAATCCGAAGGCGCACCCAAATTATATATACAGGATACACTTGCTACAATTACTACATCCCGTCTTGACATAAGTGAAGAAGTGCTGGATAGTCTCAATCTATCCAATTCGTCATTTATTGAGGCATCTTTTTCTATGTAAGTATCAGTTTGTGGAATGTATGCTTCTGGTTGGTAATAATCATAGTAACTTACGAAATATTCAACTGCATTTTGTGGAAAGAATTCTTTAAACTCTCGGAACAGTTGCGCTGCAAGAAGCTTATTATGAGAAATTATTAATGTCGGCTTGTTAACATTTGCAATAACATATGCCATAGTAAAAGTTTTCCCGCTGCCTGTAACTCCTAATAGAGTCTGATATTTCTTGCCATTATTTATACCTTCAGTAAGTTTATTTATTGCCTCCGGTTGGTCACCGCAAGGTTTAAAATCACTTATTAATTTAAATTTAGCTGACAATTCATTTCCTCCTTACAGACTTTATAATTTTTGGCTTCATTTATTATAACATAACTCTCTAATTTACAAAATATAGAAGGATAGTCTTAGAAAATTTACAGAATCTTAACCAGAATAGAGTAACTTTCTTTTCCTTAAGGTGGGCTTGATGAACTTTAATACTTTAAAAAATCTATAAATTAAAGAAGGTTCAAATACTAATATATAAGACCATAATTTTAAATCATACATTATAATATATAATAAATTGAAAGTGAGCCCTTTAAAAGATTCATTTTTTAATAGTGTAAGATACCTATTTTTTAAAAGATGAATTTTTAAATCTTTTTTTAGGTATGGGAACATATAATCATTAAAGATACCGCTTCTCCTCCTGCCTCTTTTCTGTATAGTGCTCGCTCCTCTAATATGATATGCAACAGCTTCGGGGGCATAATATCCTTTCCATCCTTTTCTATTTGCTCGCCAGTTTAAGTCAAAATCTTCATATAAAATTTCGAAATTTTCATCAAAATATTCAATTCCACAAGCTACATCCTCAAGCATATCTTTTTTATAGAAAGCGCAACTTCCACACGGTCCAAATATAAATTCTGATTTATTATATTGGCTTAAATTCTTTTGTTTATATCCTCTCTCAAGGGGTCTTCTCTCTCTTGTAAAAACCTGCCCACAACTGTCAATTCTTTCGCCATCTTGCGATACTATCTTTCCACTTACCATGCCAATTTTAGAGTCAATTTTAAATACTTCTAAGCCATTTTTTATGAAATCTTTATCTAATTCTATATCATTATTCATTATCAATATAAAATCTGTTATGCTTTTTTGAATACCCTGATTATATGCTTTGCAGAATAAAAGGTTAGAATTATTTTGGATTAATTTCACCCTGGGGAATTTTTCTTTTATCATATTAGATGTTCCATCAGTAGATGCATTATCTATAACAATAACTTCAATATTTTTAAAACTTTGCTCAAAAATTGATTCTAAAGCCTGTTTTAACAGCTCTTTTTTATTAAAGCTTGCTATAACAATTGATACTTCTGGCAACATATCGCACCGACCAATAATGTAAGATGTTTAATTTACACACTTTAATCAAGGCCTGTTTTGTGTAATTTACACATTTTAGGTCTTTGCTTGTTTTGTGTAATTTATAAATTTTGACTAGAGTATATCTTACATATATCATCTCATTTATCTGAATTCAAGGATTAGTTGACAATCATTATTAAGCAATGATACCATAGCATTATGAAGAACTTAGATTGTAAGAATATTATTTTCTTATTATTATGTCTCATTATATTCTTACGCCCTTTTATATCAGATGAGGCCTTCATTAATGCAGGATTATTGTATAAGTTTTTATTATTCTCTATATTATTAGCTTCCATACTAATCTCCCCTAAATCTTTATTTAAAGATAATTCTCTGAATTTACCTATATTACTACTTATCCTTATCTATATTTTCTCTTTATTTTACCATGGAAATTTTTATAATGGTTTAATGAGTGTACTTAATCTTTTAGGTGGGATATCACTTTTTTATTTAGTATATAGCCAGGATAAAAATAAGATTAATATTTTGGTAAAAGTAATAATTTCGGCAAGTATTATTATATCAATTTATGGAATATATCAATATTTTTGGGGATTTGAAAGAATTTTAGAATATTTATCTAAATTTGCTCCATCAGTCTTAGAACGAGAACAGCGATATGTCGAAAAGATATTAATTTCGAAAAGAGTATATTCTACTTTTTTCTCACCAACTACATTAGCAGGATATTTAATTATGGTTATTCCTCTGACAATTGGAATAATTATGAAAAAATTAAAAAATAGAAACCACTTTATTACTCTCACTCTCTTAGGTTTTGCCTTATTTGTCACTACTCTGACATTATTCCTTACCAAATCCATATTAGGCATATTAAGTTTTATTATAAGTTCAGGAATTTTGCTCTTTTTGGTGAGCAGATATATAGCAGAGAGTAAATTATTAAAGAGAAGATTAATACAACTCACAGTTGTAACTTTTGCGTTGTTATTTATATTATTTGGATGCGTTTTGTTTATAAGAAAACATCACGCTGTTGACTTACATCGGCTTGATTGGTCTATTATGCAGAGGAGAAATTATTTAATTTCCACAGTTAAAATGATAAAAGAGAATCCCTTAGTCGGTGTTGGTTTAGGAAATTACGGAAAGGCTTATTTAAGATTTATTCAGCCAGGAGCCAATGTTACTATTTTTGCTCATAATAGTTACCTCCAAATCTGGGCAGAAACAGGCATTTTTAGCTTATTAGTCTTTTTGAGTATTATAATTTTGTTTTTAAAAAATGGAATGCTTCTAATAAAGAGAAAAGATATCTATACTGGTTTAAGTATAGGTCTATTCACTGCAGGATTAGCGTTCCTGATTCATTGTGTAGTAGATAATAATTTCTTCATTACACAAGTAGCATATCACTGGTGGATTATTTTGGGTATTTTAATGAATTTAAGTAAATCTCACCCCGTTAGATAGCAAGAGTAGGTACTGAGTATGGAAAAGATAATAGTAATAATCCCAACATACAATGAAAGAGAGAATATACAAGAGTTAATAAATAAAATAATGGAAATAGATAAGAATTTAGATATTTTGTTCGTAGATGGTAATTCTAAAGATGGAACAAAGGAAATTTTAGATAAACTAAAAAATAAATCACCGGATATTAAAGTAATTTATGAAGGGAAAAAGGGAGGGCTTGGCAAGGCTTATATTAAAGGGTTTAAGTATGCTCTAAAAAATAATTATGAATTAATATTACAAATGGATGCAGACCTTCAGCACAACCCTCAATATATACCAAAGTTATTAGAGTATGCTAACTCTTATGATTTAATAGTTGCATCCAGGAATTTAGACATTGAAAATTTACTAAAACCAATACCAATAAGGACAAAATTAAGCATATTAGCCAATCTTTATATAAATTTAGTAACAGGTATGAGATTTTGTGATACTTTGAGTGGTTTTAAGTGTTATAGAAGAAAAGCGTTGGAGAGTATAAATTTGGATTCTATTATTTCACGAGGGTTTATATTTCAAGCAGAAATTCTATTTAGAATTTGGGAGAAAAATTACAAAATATATCAACTTCCTATTGTTTTCTATCCACGCAAAGCTGGTTATTCCAAGATATCTATTG
>CAYOMG010000080.1:0-5139 GCA_964404995.1 uncultured Planctomycetia bacterium
CACCAGGGACTTCTTCAACCCAACCTATCCACCATTTGCCATCTTCTTTGATAACTGCAGTATATGTATTTTGCATAGGAACCTCCTTTTTTATCTATTTAGATTATATCGCAAATTTTATATATTTTCATCTAACGGCTGAGCTCACGGCTCAAAATGCGCAGCGTTTTAAGTCCGCTGAAGCGATTTGCTAGGCATTTTTCTGAATTGATTTAAAGATATTAACATATTTTTAATTCGTTCCAGCAATCCTTTAGAATCTTATGGAGTATATCGTCAGAAGCAGGGAAATTTCAGTGTCTCTTACCAGGATGCCACTTGTAGCCTTCTGTAGTTTTGACTTTTGTAACCAGTGAACGGTTATAAGGAAAGGAAACGATTATCCACTCTAACATACCTTTGCTGACATTTACCTCTGTCAAGACCAACCAACCTTTTCTTCTGTATTGTTACAGTAATGTTATCGCAATTCTTTAGCTACTTGTAAGAATATTATAGGCTACTGTGAAATTAAAGTGGAAAAAAGATCAGCCCTTTATACCAGTAAGTTTAATTCCCTCTACGAAAAATCTCTGATTAAAAATAAAAACTATTATTATTGGTATAGTTACCATTACAGAGGCTGCCATAAGCAAGGTCCAATCAGTAGCGTGCTGACTTTGGAAAAAAGCGAGTCCAATTGGCAGAGTTTTAAGTTCGGTTCTACTTATTACTAAAAGGGGCCACATAAAACTCATCCAATTACCCATAAAAGTAAAGGTAGTTAGAGTAGCAAGTGCGGGTTTAGATAAAGGTAAAATTATCTTCAAATATATCCCGAATAGATTACAACCATCTATTTTGGCTGCATCCTCTAAGTCCCTTGGAAGAGTCATAAAGAATTGCCTTAACATATATGTCCCATATGCACTGAACATAGCAGGAATAATTAAAGCTTTATATGTATCAATCCAACCAAACAAACTCAAAAGTACAAAGACTGGTATCATTATCACTGTATATGGAACCATAAGAGTAGCCAAGTATCCAAAAAATATTTTATCTCTGCCAGGAAATTTTAATCTGGCAAAAGCATACGCTGCAAATGAACTAGTCATTACCTGACCTAAGGTAACACAAACAGCTACAAATATACTGTTTAAATAAAACCTAGCAAAGGGAACTATTCTCCACGCCATTACATAATTATACCACACAATAGGGTCAGGGATCCAATTTCTCCACCAGATCTCATGTCTCTCAAAAACAGCAATAGGTTCTTTCAATGAAGTAGATATCATCCATAAAAATGGTAGCACCATTGTTATCCCAATAATAATAAGAAGAAAATAAGCAATTGTATTTTTTATTAATTTTCTTCTACCTTTAATCCTTTTAGACTCCTCTTCTGTTAATTGAGTTTTCATTTTAATGAGCACATAACTTACGGAAGCGAAGCTGAGGTAAGTTATAAGTGCAAGTTAACCCCGATAGTTGCAAGTAGATTTCGCAGAAATCTACGCAGCGTCTTGCTATCGGGGTAAATTCAGACATAGAACTTATGTTCGCTATCGCTCCATAAGTTCTGTCTTCATTTAAGTGCGAATTAATCCCGCCGAACGTATAAAAATTATCGCAAGAGAATTTTTATACATATTGTTAGGCTGGATATATTGCTTAATCTAATAATTCACTAATAGTAATGTGTTATTTTTCCACCATATCGCCAATAGATTAAAGTCACTATGAATACCATAACAAATAACACCCAGGCTATGCTCGCCGCATAACCTGCATGTTGAAAGACATAGAGAGTATTAAATATATAAAATTCAATAGTAGTAGTAGAACCAGCAGGACCACCACCGGTCATCATATAAGCTAACAAAAATCCACCCTGGAAACCACCTATAATACTCATTATCGTTATAAAGAAAGTAGTAGGACTTATCATTGGCCAAGTTACAGCCCAGAACTTTTGCCAGTTATTTGCACCATCTATCTCTGCTGCATCGTACAGATCTTTTGATATATTCTGAAGTGCAGCTAAATAAAGAATCATATTAAACCCACCTATAAACATCCATAGCATAACTACCATTAAAGCAGGTTTTGACCAAAAAATGCTCGTAAGCCAATAAGGACCCGTCAATGGTAAATGTAGAAAATCTCCTATCCCCCTTATTATAGAATTAATAAGACCTAGGTCAGGATTAAACATACCTCTCCATAATATAGCTAATGCTACTGGCTGACAAATTGTAGGCAGGAAAAATATGGTTCTGAAGAATACTATACCCCTGAGTTTCTGGTTTAGTACCATCGCACACAACAAAGAACCTATAATTTGCAATGGGATAATTATCATTAAAAACAGAGTATTGTAAAGATAATGCCAAAAATGAGGGTCATTGAATTCAATCACACCATCATTTATAGAAAAACCCAACAATCTTACAAAATTATCAAAGCCTACAAATTGAGGGGCAGAGAGTATGTCCCAGCGGAAAAAGCTTAAAATAAGTGAACTTAATACTGGCAATGAAGTAAAAATGAGAAAGCCTAAAAAATTAGGCAAAAGAAATGCATAAGCAATTAAGGTTTCTCTTCGGGAACTGGTTAATTCCATTGTTATTTTTTGGAGAAAAACTACTCCATTCTCCAGGTAGTCTTATCTGGCTTATCTTCTAAAATTATTCCTATGTCTTGAAGTTGTCTCCTTATCATGTCAGCCATTTTATAATCTTTCTTGTCACGAATTTGGTCTCTCGTTTTAATTATAACCCCTATAAGTCTTTCAGTCAAATCTTTCTTTTCAAATTTATCTATATCAGAGAAGAGACCAAAAATACTACTTAATTTTAAGATAGCTTGTTTTAAGTGAAATAGCGTTAGTAGTTTTTTTTCTAAAGAGTAAGTTTTACTTTTTTCAATTTCATAACCAAGGCTTGCAATATCAAAAATACAAGAAATAGCTTTTGGTGTATTAAAATCATCATCCATTGATTTTTCAAATTTTTCTTTTAATCTTTCTATTTGATTATTAACGCTTTTTATCTCTTGTTTATCTAAATTTAATTTTTCTCTATGTTCATTGATAATTTGCTCTATACTTCTTATAAGAATAATTATTTTATTTAATGCATTTTGATTCTGCTTTAATCTATCCCATGTGAAATCAAGTGGGCTTCTATAATGTGCAGATAAAAAGAAAAGTTTTAAACTATCCAGGGTGAACTTTTGTGCTACATCCTGGATAGAAACAAAGTTTCTCAATGATTTAGACATCTTTTCATCGTTAATGCTTAAAATTCCATTATGTATCCAGTACTTAGCAAATTTCTTACCAGTTGCAGCTTCAGATTGAGCAATTTCATTCTCATGGTGAGGAAAAATTAAATCTATACCACCACAATGTATATCAAAAGTTTTACCTAAATATTTCGTACTCATAACTGAACATTCAATATGCCAGCCAGCTCGTCCTCTTCCCCAAGGGCTTATCCAATAAGGTTCATCATTTTTTGCTTTCTTCCATAAAGCGAAATCTAAAAGATCTTTTTTTCCTGTTTTATCCTGTCCAATTTTATGTTTAAGATTTTCCATGCTTTGACCGGAAAGTTTTCCATAATTTTTGAATTTTTTTACATCAAAATATATGTCTCCAGAAATCTCATAAGCAAAATTTTTCTTAATTAGAATCTTAATCATCTTTATCATATCAGATATAGCCTCTGTAGCTTTAGGTTCTATGTTTGGAGGTCGTATTTTTAGAAGCTCCATATCCCGATGATATTTCTCTAAATACTCTTTAGCTATATTCTTCGTAATTTCTTTTAAGTTTAACTTCTCTTTAATATCTTTTCTTCTCTCTCTTGCTCTTTGTATAATCTTATCATCTATATCAGTTATATTTTTGACCAATTTAACCTTGAACCCTTTATATTCAAAGTAATTTTTTATATATTCAAATATAAAACTTGAGCGAGCATGACCTATATGAGATTCGTCATACACAGTAGGTCCACATACATATATCCCAACTTCAGCTTTTTTTAATGGGATGAAAAGTTCTTTCTTCCTGGTTAAAGTATTATAGATATATATAGCCATTCTATCTTTTGTTTTTCTGTACTCTGTTCTCTGTAATCTGTTCTCGTAGGTTATTTTCTAACAGTACCACACTCTGACAACTGATAGCATCGCCTTTTCCAATATCTCCCAAATTTTCATAACTCTTAGCCTTTATATTAATCCGGAGTTTATCTACTTTTAAAATTTTAGCTATAGATTTTCTCATTCTTTTCTTAAAAAGTGTTATACGTGGTTTTTGTACAAATATTATTATATCTAAATTGACTAATCTGTATCCTGATTTAGATACTTTACTCAATACTCTTGATAACAACTTTTGACTGGATATATCTTTATACTGAGAGTCAGTATCGGGAAAATGTTCTCCTATATCTCCTAAGCCTGCGGCACCCAAAAGACTATCACATATAGAATGCAATACTACATCTGCATCTGAATGACCTTCCAAGCCCTTCTTGTAAGGAATAAGGATACCACCTAAAAAAAGTTTTCTTTTAGGAACTAACCTATGAATGTCGTAACCTATTCCGATACGCATTAAGTATCCCTCGGGCTAAAATTAAATCTTCCTGCGTTGTAATTTTTATATTTAGATAGGAGCTTTCTACAATCTTTATCCCGTTAGAAAGATTTTTCTTCTGATCCTGTCCAGATTTTCTAACGGGGTTTACTTTGAAATTTAATCTTTCTACTAAACTTGCATCGTCGGTAGTTTGGATATGATTCTTCATGGCTTTATTATATGCTTTCTTAATTAAATCTGCCCTAAATGCCTGAGGAGTTTGTATCTCCCACAGATTCCTTCTGTCTAAAGTAGAACTACTAAATAAATCCTCTGTCACTTTCTTTATCGTTGGTTTTATTTTAACCCCTGCTACTGCTGCCTTATAAATTCTTGCACTATCTATTACTTTTTTTAGTATCTCTTGTGTTAAAAAAGGCCTTACACCATCATGGATAACTATTATATCACAACTGTTAGAGAGCACTTTTAGTCCTCTGGCTACAGATTCAGTTCGCGTTGTGCCACCTTCAGCTATATCGGTTATTTTTTTAAACCTATAT
>CAYOMG010000081.1:0-5088 GCA_964404995.1 uncultured Planctomycetia bacterium
AATAAATTATTTTTATCCTTTGCACACTTTTATTTCCAAAAAATATTGCTTTCTTAATTTGTGCCATTTCGGCACATAAAAATTATTAAATTTTCTCTAACCTATTGTCAAATAAAAAGTTATATAATTTGTGATGTTTTGTTACAATGGCTCACATTATTCACACCTACACACTTGCACCTACGAGGTGCAAATACGTCAGAACCGGGGCTACAAAATTGGAGATTTCTAACGAGGTCTCTCCGGGTCGGGTGGGATGATTTCTCGCCAGCTTTTGATTCTACCTGTATCTTCATATATTTCAACCTCTATTCTTCTGGCAGGAGCTCTCCGATCTGGCAATCTTGGATTAATTTCACAATAAGCTGTTATTCTCCAGTAGTAAGGTGGCAGGTCAGATCTACGCATTTCAAGCCAGCCACTACCGTTTTCTATGTTATAATCTTTGCTATGTGAAGTATCTGGTCCGTCATGATGTGGAATTATATCTAATCCGTCACCAACTCTTATCCCATCCCGGATAATCCAGATCCCTTCATTGGCAAATTCAGAGGCATAATAAAAGGCTTTATTTAAATCTTCTCTTTTAGTAATAATCATTCTCTGGCCATATATATAAATCATTACTGCAAGAGCTAATATAGAGATAATTACTGCCAAAGTAATTACTAAAAATAAAGCTATGCCTGAATTTTTATTATTGCCCATTTTAATTATGAAACCACAGATTTTCACCAGATTTTTATTACTAAAAACTGCCGGAATATACAACTCACCTGTTCCAAGCCAGGTTTGGAACAACTGTGTTAATCATATCTATCGTGGTCCTCTTAATGTAATAGATTGTTCTAAACTTATACTCTTTCTCTGGTCTTCTGCAGTTATATATATTTTAAGAATCCGAGTGCCAGCACCACTAAAATTTAGCCTTGTAATATGTTCTGCTAATCTTTCTGAAACACCTCTTGTGTCTGTAAATGTTACTCGATTATCTCCAAAGCGTTCATAAACTATAACTTCATAATCTAAATTCCTAAGCCGAGCTAAGTTATCCTCTGCAACCAAAATCCAGCTATGTTCTCTTACATTCTTTGCTATGTGATCCATTACATAATTTGCCTGGTTTAGAAGCCGAATTTTCCTTCCGGTCATTAAAAATCTCCTTTGACCTGAAATATGTATTGTTGCAATTCCTAAGGATAGAACTACCATTATAACCATCGCAATAATTAACTCGAGAAGTGTAAATCCCGTTCTTGAAGAATTTCTCAATTTAAACATTTAAAATCACCATTATTTATTATACACGAACCTTCTAAAAATTACAAACGGCCAAAATATTTTTGAGAGATATTTTTGATGTTACTATTTAATTTTTTCCTCTCTACTATCTACTCTCTACTCTCTACTCTTATAGCGACTGGTTCTTCTTTAATTACTTCCAATTTAGCTATTTTCTTTAATGCTTTAGTTACACTTTCTTCTTTTGCCTCGTGAGTCATCATAACTATAGGTGCAACCTTCGTTTTTCTTCTTTCCTTCTGAGTTACACTGGCAATACTTATATTATGTTTCCCTAAAACACTGGATATACCTGCTAAAACTCCAGGCTGGTCTTTTGCCATAAACCTTATATAATACCTCGTTTGAATATGGTCTATGGCTCTTAAGCTCTTAATTTTACAAGAAGATTTAAAACTAAAAGCAGAGTGGATTTTTCCATTGGATATTCTCATACATAAATCTACTATATCAGAAATTACACCAGAAGCAGCGGCTTCACCACCGGCTCCCTTGCCATAGAGTAAAAACTCTCCTATTAAATCTGACTTTATGTATATAGCATTAAATATATCTTTAACCTGAGCAAGAAGATGCCCTTCAGGTAATAGTGTAGGGTGAACTCTCAACTCGAGTTGCGAGCCTTTCCTTTTAGCTATAATTAAAAGTTTAATCGCATAACCTAACTCTTTGGCATATACTATATCAGAAGTAGATATATTAGATATACCTCTTGCAAAAATTTGCGACGGTTTAATCTTTACTCCAAAAGCTAATAAAGATAGGATGATAAGTTTATGACAGGAATCTATACCTTCTATATCTAATTTTGGATCAGCTTCGACATAACCCTTCTGTTTTGCATCTTGTAAAGCTTTCTGGAAATTATATTGTCTTTCTTCCATCTGAGTTAAAATGTAATTACAGGTACCATTTACTATTCCTAAAATCTCGGAAATTTGATTGCCCACCAATCCTTCGGTGATAGATTTAACTATAGGTATCCCGCCTGCGACTGAGGCTTCAAATTTCATCTCAAGATTTTTATCCATCGCTAATTTAAAAATTTCGTAACCATATTCTGCTAATAGTGCTTTGTTTGCAGTTACTACAAACTTCCCATTTTTCAGAGCTTTCAATATATATTCTTTAGCTGGAGATATGCCACCTATCAACTCAACTACTATGGGTATATCGGAGTCATTTAGAATAAGATAGGGGTCTCTTGTTAGAGGCAACTTATCCAGGTCTATTCCAGCCCTGGGTGTAGTTATATCTTTATCACAGATAGTTTTTATATTTATCTCTACGCCAGTTTTTTTCTTTAAAGTTTGTCTTTTAGTTAAAAGTGTTTTTACAACACTACTTCCCACCGTGCCAAGACCTATTATTCCTATATTTATCTTCTTCATATTTCAGGTAGATTTACTTAAATCGGGAAGACGAGATTTGAACCCGCGACCCCTCTCCCAACATTTGTTAATCGGGGCGCCGAGATTTGAACTCGGGACCTCTTGAACCCCATTCAAGCGCGCTAAGCCAAACTGCGCCACGCCCCGGTTAGAATTCATTTTTTCTTTCTCTGGTCATTAATTCATTTACTGCATAAAAAGGATTCTCATTTTCATAAAGAATCTTATATACTTTTCTCGCTATAGGCATATCCACTTTAGAGCCTTCAGCAAGTCTGCATGCTGCTTTTACAGTAGTTACACCCTCGGCAACCATATCCATTTTATCCAAGATATCTCTAATGTTTTTCCCTTTACCAATTTGTTCACCAACCTGTCGATTTCGTCCATGTGGACTTATACAAGTAGTAATCAGGTCTCCTAACCCACTCAAACCTCTGAAAGTTCCTTCTTTTGCACCCATCGCAACTCCTAATCTTGAGATTTCTATCAGCCCCCTGCTAACGAGTGCAGCTTTTGTATTGGTGCCAAAACCTAAACCATCTGATATTCCTGCTGCAATAGCAATAATATTTTTAAGCGCTCCACCCAATTCAACGCCAATTAAATCACAACCAGTATAAACTCTAAACCTATCAGATATGAATACATCTTGAAGAGTTTGTGCTGTTTGAATATTTTCACAAGATATTACAACAGTAGTTGGTATTTGCCTGGCAACTTCATAAGATATACTTGGGCCTGAAAGTGTAGCTATTTCAACTTTTCCTAAAACATCTTTTACAACTTTAGACATTCTCATAAGAGTATCTATTTCTATTCCCTTAGCCACATTTAGGAATATATCAGTTTTATCGAAATTAGTTTTTTTTAACTTATTTAAAACACTTCTCATAAATTGTGCAGGTATAGCTAAGACTATTATCCAGGCATCTTTAACAGACTCGTCCAAATCTGAATACAAGTTGATACTTTCAGGTATTGTAACGCCTGGTAAAAATTTTATGTTTTCCCGTTTTTTTCTAAGTAATTCTATATATTCCAAAAAGGCTCCCCATAAACTTATGTTATAGCCCTTTTTACAAAGATGGATAGCTAAGGTTGTCCCCCAGCCACCATCACCTAATATTGCTATCTTCTTCATCTAATGAGCACATCACTTAGCGAGCGCAAACGAAGCTAAGTGATAAGTGCGAATTAGACCCCTCACTCAACTTTTTGTTGAGTGAGGGGTAAATTCAGCCATAGAACTTATGTTCGCTCGCTTTGCTCGCTCCATAAGTTCTGGCTTCATTTATGCCCAGAATTTTCTAAACATAAACCACTGTGTTGGGTATTTTATTACGTATTTACCTAAGACAGACATATATGAAGTTGCTAAATTTACTATATCCTGCTCCAAATTGTCAGTAGGATTAAATTGTATGTGTCTCTCAAAGAGCAATTTAAATCTGCCATTATCTTTTACAATGATAACCGGGACTATCGGTGCTCCTGTTTTTATACTAAGTAGTGCAGGACCTTTAGGAACTAAAGCGAGCTTATTTAAAAATTTTATTTTAACCCCCTTACCAAGAAAAACCACATCTCCAGCTATGCCAACAATTCTTTTTTTTAATATACTTTGGTAACATTTTCTTGCAGCTTTACCTAATGGTATCACATCAAATTTTCCAGATTGTCTCTGTTTTATAAAAAACTCATCAATTTTTCTATCATTATGACTTAAGGCAACCATATCTATTGGATAACCTAAACAAGATATTAGTGCAGCTCCTAATTCCCAATTTCCCAGATGAACAGTAATTGCAATAACTCCTCTGCCAAGATTTAATGCTTTATCTAAATTGTTTGAACCTTCAATCTTTGCAAATTTTTGAATGAATTTTTTGTCTAATTTGGAAAGTCTAAAAAAATCTACTAAATATTTCGCAAAATTTTTAAATACTTCAACTACATAGATTGATATTTTCTTATCATCAATCTCATTAGAGAAAAGTATTCTTAAATTATGTCTAATAACTTCTCGTTGGCTCAGAGCAAAATGATAGTAGAATCTGGCTATAAGTTTAGCTACAGAATAACTTATATTTAAAGGTAAAATGCGTACAATTTTCCGAGCCAGTAAATATAAAAAATAACTTTCCATTTATATGGTTAGCGAGTTACGGATTACGAGTTCCTGGTATCTATTCTTTATCTACATATTCCATAATTAGATTAGCTATATCAATTGCTGAATTTGACTTAGCTGTTTTTTCAGCCTCCCGCCTCATTCTGTTTAATTTATTAGGATTATCCAGCAATTCTTTCACCAGAATACATACCTCTTGTGCATCTTTAGCTTTTAATGCTACACTTTTATTTAGTAAGAATCTCGCATTATTTTCTTCCT
>CAYOMG010000082.1:0-4916 GCA_964404995.1 uncultured Planctomycetia bacterium
ATAATTTTCTTGGCAGACTTGCTATTGGACGAATTTATGAGGGAGAAATTAAAAACGCTTCTAATGTAATTATTAAAAATACAGATGAAGAAGTTCGCGCGGGAAAGGTAATAAAACTCTTTACTTTTGAAGGGTTAAAAAGAAAAGAAATAGAATCAGCTAGTGCCGGCGATATTGTAATGATTGCCGGTCTTTCAAATATATTTATAGGAGAAACTATTTGCGTAAGCAATGACCAAAAAGCATTACCGGGCATTGACATTGATGAACCAACTATCTCATTAGAACTATTAGTCAATAACTCTCCTTTTGCTGGTAAAGATGGAAAATATGTTACTAATAGACAACTTAGAGAAAGACTAAAAAAAGAATTAGAAATTAATGTTGGCTTAAAGATTGATTTTTCTGCCAGTGATCATTATAAAATTTATGGTAGAGGAGAAATGCATATTGCTATTCTTCTTGAGAATATGAGACGCGAAGACTATGAGATGCAAATATCGCAACCTCATATTATTGTTAAAGAAGAAAATGGGGTAAAGCTCGAACCATTTGAAGAGGTAATCATAAATGTACCGGAAAAAATGACTGGAGTTATTATCAAGAAGCTCTCAAGTCGTTCAGGAAGCTTAACTGAAATGGTGTCAGAGGGAAGTAGCGTGAGAATTGTTTTTGAACTTCCAACTAGGGGCTTACTTGGATATAGAAATGAATTTATAGTTGACACTAGGGGCGAAGGAATTATTTGCACTAGAGTTGTTGGTTTTAAGTCTTATGGTAAAGAAATTAAAAAAACTGATGTCGGTTCAATGATTTCAATGATAAATGGAAAAACTCTCGGGTTTTCTCTTTTTAATTTACAGAATAGAGGAGCATTATATATTGGTGCTAATATTGAAGTTTACGAAGGAATGATCATTGGTAATACAACAAAAGGCTACGACATGACCGTAAATCCAACAAAAGGAAAGCAATTAAGTAATATGAGAGCATCGGGATCTGACGAAGCAATTTCCCTAACGCCACCAGTTAAGCTTACTCTTGAAAGAGGAATGAGTATTATGAATAACGATGAATATCTAGAAATTACTCCAAATCATATTCGGCTCAGGAAGCAATTTTTAACTGAAAATGAACGAAAAAGAAACACTAAAAAAAATAAAATTAGAAAACAATAAAGCAATCTCTACTATTTTTCTTTATTCTCCATTCTATCCTGGAAAAACCATAGCTAAGATAATAATACGGTAATTTTTCTACTATAATCTCTAATTATTGACTATAGCCATGTTAAATGGCTATTTTTTGAATAGATTATCTCTTGATGATCTCCTAGCAGATAAGGCTCTCTGGTTGTTATAATAGTGGAGCTACTTGGTCATAATCTTAATTAGTTCTCCCAAGGTTAAATAACCTTCAGGATGTCCTAATTTTAGCTTAAAACCGAAATAAAAAGATCCTTAATGATTGCTCTATCGGGACTGGCTTTCCTTGATGTTGATGACTAGATATTAAAACTTTTAAAAACTAAGATAAAGTTTGCTAAAATATTCTGACCCTGACCTGAATGAATAATTCAAAGGATTAAATGACTATTTAAGACACTTAGCAGAACTTGATCTAATAAATTGGCGCTCATTTACCTTTTTTTTAATGCGACTGATGGCCCCTTGTCTTTGTTCAAACTAAATAATGAATATCCCTTTAGTATATTTTTTATTTCTAGATATCATGAGAGTACGGTAGCGTTAAAAAAAGGGGTACGAATCCTTTCAAAATCAGCCCTTTGCGTGCTTCGCACGCCAGCCGAGCGACGAAGTCGCGAGGCAACAAACGCCGAACATACAATTTGGCTCCCCGGGCAGGACTCGAACCTGCGACAAACTGGTTACAGGAATCCCTAATATTTCTACTAGGCCTGGACTATCTCTTTACCTTATCCCGATGTAACGTCGAGACTTAGGCAGCAGGTGTATAGTCTCTGCACTTCCCCTATTCTTGCTTTCGCAAGAAAGCATAGGGGTAGCTCAAGATTACCATAGCCTTTGCGACTTTAGGCTTCCCTGAATTAGCCCGCTTTTTCCAATCCCGATTTCTCGGGAAAGCTGCCTATTTGACAGCCAGTCGCTCTACCAACTGAGCTACCGGGGAATATTTCAAATAAAAAATTATTGTGTTATTTTACAACCTGCTTTACAAAAATGTTCTAAATGTATTCAGGTTGCATCAATTTCTTTCGGAATCTCATTCAATAAATTATGAAACCACAGATTTCACACCTGTCTGCCGCAGGCAGGGATTTCCGCCACAGGCGGATCTGCCTCTGGCATGATATCCGACTCGCTGCAACGGGCGCCATAAATGTCGCCCCTACAACTACTAAAAAAGAAATTCCTATACTATAAATTTATGTAATCAAGTACTTTCAACTTATTCTAAAATTAAGAAGAACTAAAAATCTCTTCTGCCTTCAATAGCCTTTACTAATGTAGCTTGGCTGACATAGTCTATATCAGAACCCATAGGGATACCATAAGCAATCCTGGTAATTTTTATCCCGAGAGGCTTTATGAGTTTGGATAGATATAAAGCTGTAGTTTCACCTTCTGTATCCGCATTAGTTGCAATCATTATCTCTTTTATTTTTTCTGAATGCAGTCTCAACATTAAACTTCTAATTTTTAAATTTTCTGGACCGATTCCGTCTAATGGGGATAAGACCCCAAGGAGCACATGGTATAAGCCTTTATAATTTCCTGCTTTTTCTAATGCTATCACATCTTTCGGCTCTTCTGTTATGCATATTATCGAATTATCTCTTCTTGGATTACTGCAAATATCACAAATTTCACTTTCAGACAAGTTATTACACACCTTACAGAAATTATTTTTCTGCTTTACCTCCCATATAGAAGTTGCTAATTCTTTAACTTCTTCTTTAGAGGAATTTAAAACATAAAAAGCTAATCTTTCTGCAGTCTTCGGCCCAATGCCCGGCATATTGCTTAGATGTCCTATCAATTTCCTCATTGAACTAGTATAAATCACAACAGAACCTTTTTTGTTATTATTTTCCTGAATGGATTATTTTCGCCTGAAACAGTTGGATAGCTTTTTCAATTAATGTATTTTGTTTTTGTTCAGTTTGAGAATCTTTTTCAACAGTAGGTTTGTTATCGTTAATCTTAAACGAAAATTTTATATTTTTACCCGAAAGTTTGCTGAACAATTTCTCTATAAGACGTTTATTCTTTGACTGTTCAACTGTTTCTTTCTGAAAATTAGTCCCAAATTGGAATGCTAAAGTAATTTGTTCATTTTTTATATTCACAGGTTTCGCCTTTTCTAAACATGAAGCAATCGAAATTTTTTCTTTTTCAAGCTGATTAATAAAAACTGGCCATAAATTTTTTACTTTATCTACACCCAAAGGATTGTTTTCATTCGTATTTTCTTGCTGAGAGGATTGGGTAATCTTTTCCTCATTTTCAACTGAATTAGACTGCATGGAAGGGTTATCATATAGTTTATCATTTTGCTCTTGTTTCTCACTCAGCTTTATGTAAGAAGTGTTACTGTCCGCCTTTGGCGAGGTTTGCGCATGGCAACGAGGGTTTGGTAAGAACCTTCCGGAACAGTTCTGATTCGCAGCTGAAGTTTCTTGTATCTTGGGTTGAGTGGAAATTTTTTCCTCAAGTTCCCTGAGTCGCTTTATCATATCTTCTAAACTCACGATTTTTTCTCGTAGAGATAGTTTAGTTAAAGTAATTTCTATAGGAACTCTAGGTACAGCTGAATGTTGAGCAGTATTACGAGTATCAATTAAAATCTGTGTGGCATAAAGTAATTCCTCCAGAGTAAATTTATCTGCTTGAATGCTAATTTCCTTTATGTACTCCTCTGGCAGATCAAGCACTTCAGGTTCTTGCACATTCAATTTAACAACAAGCAGGTTTCTAAAATACTGGATAATATTAGAAAGGCAATCAAATATATCTTTACCAGAATTTATAATTTGGTTAACGATAGCTAAAACTGAAGAGGCATCTTTGGCTATGATTTTATCAATTAATAGACAGAGATGTTCTTGTGACATAATTCCTAAACTGGAGGTAATATTTGCAACTTTAATCTTACTTTCACATAAACTTACCATCTGATCCAGAATAGATTCAGCATCTCTTATACTACCATCGGAAATTTTAGCAATAGTAAAAAGCGCCAATTCATCTGCCTCAATTTTTTCTTTTTGGCAGATTTTTTTTAGCTTGGATACAATATCATTACAAAGAATCCTCCTAAAGTCAAATCTCTGACAGCGAGAAAGAATAGTAACAGGCAATTTGTAAGCTCTGGTAGTAGCAAATATAAATTTGATATGTGCAGGTGGTTCTTCTAAAGTTTTAAGTAATGCATTAAATGCTTCCTGGGTAAGCATATGCACTTCATCTATTATATAGATTTTAAATTTAGCTGCGGCAGGAGAAAATTTTACATTTTCTTTTAAGTCTCTTATCTCATCTATACGTCTATTAGATGCTCCATCTATTTCAATCACATCCAGACTTCTTCCTTCTGAAATCTCCAGGCAAAAATTACATTTACCGCAAGAGTTAGTCGTCGGACCCTTTTCACAATTTAAAGCCTTGGCAAATATCCTTGCAGTAGAAGTCTTACCTGTCCCCCTGGGTCCTGCAAAAAGGTATGCATGGCCTACACGATCCAACTCAATAGCATTCTTTAAGGTAGTTATTATATGCTCCTGTCCTATTACTTCATCAAAATTTTGTGGCCGCCATTTTCTGGCAAATACTTGATAAGACATTTTTTAGTTTAAAGTTAGTTAATACTGGCGGTACCTTTTGGTTGAAATTCTAACTTTTTTTGAACAGAACCCCGACTAATCACGCGCCGAG
>CAYOMG010000083.1:0-4906 GCA_964404995.1 uncultured Planctomycetia bacterium
CGAAGCCCTTGATTACACAGATTGAAAATCCAGATTACACAGATAAATTTCTCGTTGGTAATCTGTGTAATCTTCTTCAGAATCAATGTAATCAACATCCCTGAACGAGTTTTGTGAGGGGCTGAAACATGTTATACAAGAGGGGGTAAGAGATGAAAACCAGAAAGTTTGATTTAGAAATTAGAGTTGGAGTATTTGTATTTTTAGGAATTTTAGTTTTAGCAACAGTAATATTTTCTATAAGAGATTTTCATATATTTAGAGAAGGTTACCACATAAAGATACTTTTTAATTATGCAGGTGGGATTAAGGTGGGTGCTCCTGTTAGAGTAGCAGGAGTAGATGTTGGCGCAATAAAAGATATCCGGATATTAAATAGACAAGATACAAAAGAGGCTGCAGTTGCACTTACTGCCTGGATTAATAGAGATGTAATAATAAGAGCAGATTCTCTCGCTAATATAAATACCCTGGGAATATTAGGCGAGAAATATTTAGAAATAACTCCTGGTAGTGTAACAGCGAGAATATTAAAAGCTTCAGAAATATTAATCGGTAAAGATCCTGTGTCTCTATCAAGAATATTTAGTACAACATATAATATGGCAATTAAAATGGACAAAGCGATAAGTGCACTAAATCAATTTTTAAAGGAGCCTGGCTTAGAAGACAGAACCGAGAGCATATTATCTAATTCGGAAGAACTTATTTCCAATCTAAATGTTCTTACTCTTAATGCTAATATTTTATTGGATAATATAAATCAAGGTAAAGGTACTATTGGAAGATTAATAATAGATGATTCTATATATAATGATATAGAAGCTCTTGTTGAAGATATAAAAAACCACCCATGGAAGCTTATGTATAGACCTAGGAGAAGGCGGTGAATTCGCACTTATCGCTTAGCTTCCTCCGAAGTTTCGGCGTCGCTAAGTGATGTGCTCATTAAATGCAAAAAATAAATACAGTATTCATTTGTCAGAATTGTGGATGTCAACTTCCTAAATGGCAGGGTAGATGTTCTGAATGTAATTTATGGAATACAATCGCAGAAGAAATAGTTACCAAGGAACAAAGTGACCTAAAAATTTCCAGGCAAGTTTCTTCCCAAGTACTGAGTGAGATTCAATCATTAGAGCAGATAAGATTTTCAACCCAAATAGGGGAATTAGATAGAGTCTTAGGGGGAGGCATAGTTTTAGGTTCTGTTATACTTATAGGGGGAGAACCTGGAATTGGAAAGTCAACCTTGATGATGCAAGTTTGTAATAATTTATCTTGTAATAAAACTATTATTTACATATCAGGTGAAGAGTCGCTTATTCAGACAAAATTGAGGGCTGATAGATTGGGCATAAAATCTCAAAATTTTTATATACTAAATCATGGTAATATAGGTTTAATAATAAATCAAATTGAAAAACTTAGTCCTAATATAATTGTTGTTGATTCCATTCAGACTACATATAATCCTGAACTCTCGTCTTCTCCGGGCACCATAACTCAATTAAAGGAGTCTTGTTCTAGACTTACACAGATAGTCAAAGATAGAAATATGTCTTTATTTCTAATTGGCCATATCACAAAAGAAGGTTCTATTGCAGGACCTAAACTTTTAGAACATATGGTAGACGTAGTACTTTACTTTGAAGGAGAAAGCCACGGAAATTATAGAATAATTAGAGGAATAAAAAATAGATTTGGCTCAACGAATGAGTCAGGATTCTTCGAGATGACCGAGCAAGGATTAGTGGAAGTTTCAGACCCGTCCAAGCTGTTTCTTTCACAGAGACCCAAAGGAGTTTCCGGTTCGGTAGTGATCCCGATAATAGAAGGCACGAGACCTGTATTGGTAGAACTTCAGGCTTTAGTAACAAGTTCTGGGTATGGTTTACCAGCAAGAAGATGTGTAGGGATAGATTATAATAGAGTTTCTCTTCTTATTGCTGTATTGGGAAAAAGAGCAGGATTTAAACTTAATACAAAAGATGTATATGTAAATGTAACCGGTGGACTTCGGGTATATGAAACAGCTACCGATTTAGGAGTGGTTATTGCTATAGCTTCAAGTATTAAGAATAAACCATTAGATCCAGAATTAATAGTATTAGGCGAGGTTGGCTTAGCAGGAGAGGTCAGGGGAGTGCCACAATTTAAAAGGAGAATTCATGAAGTAAAGAAATTGGGATTTAATACTGCAGTTATATCCAATAATTCCCTGCAGCAAGTAAAAAATATAGAGGATATTAAATTTTTAGGAGTAGGAAATATAAAAGAAGCTATAGAGAAAATACTCGGATCAGATGACAGATGACTCCGTAAACTCGCTTCGCTCGTACGGGGCAAGCAGAAGACAGATTACTGGCTTCAAGCTGCAGGATTCAAGCTTCAAGCTTTGACTCTTGAGGCCTGCAACTTATGTCTTGCAGCTTGCAACATGAAGCATGCAGCTTGAAACTTCTGATTTCTGATTTCTGACTTCTGATCCAAGTAATTTGCAGCTTATGGGAGGTAAAAATGGCACTTTTAATTGTAAGGGTATTTTTTTTAATAATTTCTACAATAGTTGGATATCAGATAGGTAGTTTTTTCCAGGAAGTAGGTAGAAATGTGGCAATATTAGGTGCAGGGATAGGTTTTTTAGGTTCACTAATTCTTATTGGTTTGGAGCTGAGTATGAGAAAAATATCTATAAGAGGACTCTCAGCAGTAGTATTTGGTCTACTTTTTGGGCTAATTATAGCTAGACTTATCACAAGTTTTTTTATGGTATTTCCGGAAAACCGGCTTTACTCTTCAATATTCCAGTTGATTATGACTTTGGTATTTTGTTATTTAGGTGTAGTAATAGCTTTAAGAGGTAAAGATGAATTTAGTTTGATAATACCCTATGTCAAATTTACCCGACATAATCAAAGAGAAGAAAAAATAATATTGGATACCAGTGTTATAATAGATGGAAGGATTGCAGATATAGCTAAAACAGGTTTTGTAGAAGGAAGATTTATCATTCCTCGATTTGTATTAAAAGAGCTGCAAAATATAGCTGATTCTGATGATTCATTGAGAAGAAATAGGGGAAGACGTGGGTTGGATATTTTAAACAAGATAAAAAAAATCCCTAATATTGATGTAAAAATACATGAGGAGCAATTTTCAGAGATAAAAGAAGTAGATGATAAATTAGTAAAGTTAACCACACTTCTTGAAGCAAAAATTCTTACTAACGATTATAATTTAAACAAAATTGCAGAATTAGAAGGTGTTACAGTGCTTAATATAAATGAGTTAGCCAATGCATTAAAACCTGTAGTTTTGCCTGGCGAAACATTTGGGATTAGATTAGTTAGAGAAGGTAAAGAATATAATCAGGCAATAGCTTATTTAGATGATGGGACAATGGTGGTCATAGATGAAGCGAAACATTTAATTGGTAAAAATATAAAGGTTGAGGTTACAAGTGTTCTCCAAACTTCTGCTGGTAGGATGATTTTTGCTAAATTGAGAGGTTGAATGAGGCGTTAAAAGCGGGTTGAAAATTATGGCTAAATTAAATGGTGCTAAAATATTGGTAGAATCTCTCATAAAGGAAGATGTTGAACATATATTCGGCATCATTGGTGGCGCAGTTCTGCCTTTATTTGATGTATTATATGATGCACCTATTAAATTTATATTAACCAAGCATGAGCAAGCTGCCGCACATGCTGCAGATGGTTATGCTCGGGCTACAGGTAAAGTAGGAGTATGTATAGCAACTTCTGGTCCTGGTGCTACCAATTTAGTTACTGGTATTGCTACTGCTTTCATGGATTCTATACCCATAGTGGCAATTACTGGACAGGTTAAGACATTCTTAATTGGAAATGATGCATTTCAGGAAGCAGATGTAACAGGAATAACCCGACCTATAACTAAGCATAATTATTTAGTAAAAAATGTAAATGATTTGGCTAAAGTAGTAAAAGAAGCTTTTCATATTGCATCTACTGGAAGACCTGGTCCTGTATTGATAGATTTGCCTGTAGATGTTTCAATGCATGAAGCAGAATTTAACTATCCATCTAAAGTAAACATTCGCAGTTATAAACCTACTTATGAAGGACATATTGGACAAATAAAGAGAGCCGCAAAGGCGATTTCGGCATCTTTGAAGCCTATAATTTATGCAGGTGGTGGAGTTATAATATCAGGTGCCTCTTCTAAACTTACTCAATTTGCCAGGAAGAACAAAATTCCGGTAACTACTACTCTTTTAGGATTGGGTTGTTTTCCTGAAACAGATAATTTATCTTTGGGTATGTTAGGTATGCACGGGACAGCATATGCCAATCATGCAATTCAAAATTCAGATTTAATTATTGCCATTGGAGCAAGATTTGATGATAGAGTTACAGGTAAAATTGATGAATTTGCACCATATGCAAAGATTATCCATATAGATATAGATACAGCCTCAATAAGTAAAAATGTTCAGGTAGATGTACCTATAGTAGGTGATGCTAAAAATATATTGCCCCATCTTATAAAATATACTAAGAAGCCAGATACTAAAGCCTGGTTAGAAAAAATTAAAGACTGGAAGAAGAAATATCCGCTTGCGTATAAGAAAGGTAGCGGAAAGATAAAACCACAATATGTAATTGAACAAATTTATGAAGCTACTTGTGGTGATGCTATAATATGTACTGAAGTTGGTCAAAATCAAATGTGGGCAGATCAATGGTACAAATATACTAAACCAAGAACTATAATTTCCAGTGGTGGATTAGGGACAATGGGATATGGCTTTCCAGCTGGCATTGGTGCTAATATTGGGAAACCGGAAAAAATAGTTTTTGACATTGCGGGAGATGGGTCTTTTCAGATGAATATACAAGAACTTGCTACCTGTGTGGAATAT
>CAYOMG010000084.1:0-4771 GCA_964404995.1 uncultured Planctomycetia bacterium
AGAGTGCACGGTACAAATCAAAGAGCTTTAGCTGCAGCGGATAGAATATTTGAAATTTTAGACACAAAATCCGAAGTGATAGAGTTGCCTGCTCCCAAAATACTTAGGTGTGTTAAAGAAAATATAGAACTTGAAAAAGTTTGGTTTGGATATAATTCTAAATTTGTATTAAAAGATATAAATTTAAATATTAAAGTTGGACAAGTAGTAGCAATTGTTGGGACTTTAGTTAATCTAATACCAAGATTCTATGACCCTTCTCGTGGCAAGGTCAAAATAGATGGAGAAGATATAAGAAAATTTAGCCTGAAATCTTTAAGAGAGAAAATTGGGGTGGTTACACAAGAGACAATACTTTTTAATGATACAATTAAGGTAAATATTAAGTATGGCAACTTAAAAGCTTCCGATTCGGAAATTATAAAAGCTGCCCAGATTGCTAATGCGCATCAATTTATTACTAATCTTCCTCTTGGCTATGAAACTGTTGTTGGAGATAGAGGGTTCAAATTATCCGGAGGTGAAAAACAGCGATTAGCTATAGCCAGAACCATATTAAAAAATCCTTCTATTCTTATTTTAGATGAGGCAACATCGCAACTTGATACCCAATCTGAGATATTAATTCAACAGGCTTTGGATCGACTAATACAGCATAGAACAGTAATTGCAATTGCCCATAGATTGTCCACAATTATGCGGGCGGATAAAATTGTAGTTTTGGATAAAGGGAAAATTATTGAAGTAGGTAAACATAAAGATTTGATAGAAAATGGGGGTTTATATAAGAAACTTTATGAATTACAATTTATTGTTGAAGAAAAAGCTTGAAAATATATTTTTTTTGATATACTATCTTGTTAACTAAATAAAGGTACGATTTATACAGATTGAAAATTTATCTCTCGATAAGACAGAGCCATAACCTACATTACTCTTGTGACCTACGTAGGTTATCTGTTAATTGAAGAAAGGAGTAGAATGACTACAGAATTAGTAAAAAAACTTCTTGATGCAGGAGTACATTTCGGACATCAGACGAGGCGTTGGCATCCCATGATGAGTAAGTTTATCTTTGGAAAAAGACAGGACATACATATCATTGATCTTGAAAAAACAGCAGAATTGTTACTTAAAGCCTCGCAATTTCTAAAAGAGATAGTTTCAAAAGGGGGTTGGGTCCTGTATGTAGGTACAAAAAAACAGGCTCAGGAAATAATTGCTACTGAAACTCAAAGAGGACAGATTTTTTATATAAATTACAGATGGTTAGGGGGAGCTCTTACCAATTTCCAAACTATAAGAAAGAGTGTAGCAAGATTTGTGGAACTAAAAAAGATGAAGCAAGACGGGTCATTTGATAGTTTATCCAAGAAAGAGGTGGCAAGTTTAAATAAAGAAATGTCAAAATATGAGAGGTATTTAGAGGGAATAGTGGAAATGGATAGGTTACCCGATGCTCTATTTGTTGTTGATCCTAAAAGAGAAAATATAGCAGTAAGAGAAGCTAACAAATTATCTATTCCAATCGTAGCCTTAATAGACACTAATTGTAATCCAGAATATATAGATTATCTCATTCCTGGAAATGACGATGCTTTAAAATCAATAAAATGCATTGTTTCTATGCTTACGGATGCCATAGTTGAAGGGAAAAAGAACTTTATGAAGGCAGAGAGATTAACTGAAGAAGAGAAAGCTGAAAAAGGAAGTGAACAAAAGGAAGAAGAAGAGTTACAAAAAGAAGTAGGTAAGCAAAAAAAAATTAAATCTGGCGAGAAAAAACAGAATAAATCAGATAAGTGAGGAGTGGAAAATGGGAAATCCAATTGAAAATATAAAAATACTGAGAGAAAAAACCAATGCTGGAATTACAGATTGTAAGAAAGCTTTAGTCGAAGCGAGTGGAAATATGGATAAAGCTATTAAAATTTTGTATCGTATGGGGAAAAAGATGGCTTTAGATAAGAAGGAAAGGCAAACTCAACAAGGACTTATTGAGTCCTATATTCACACTGGCGGAAGAATCGGTGTGTTGTTAGAGATAAACTGTGAGACAGATTTTGTTGCACGTAATCCTGAGTTTAAAAAATTCGCTAAAGATGTAGCTATGCAGATTGCTGCTTTGAATCCATTCTATATTAATAAGGATAATATTCCGGAAGAACTTTTGGATTCTAAAAGAAAAGAGTTTTCAAAGTTTGTAAGCCAGAATGAGGCAGAAGAGCATAATGAACAAAAACTTAAAAACGAATTAGAGAATTTTTTTTGTTGTGTGTGTCTTTTAGAACAGTCATTTATAAAAGATGAATCTTTAAAGATTAAAGATTATTTAAATACGACCATTGCAAAATTTGGAGAGAATATTCTCATAAAACGATTTGTTAGATATGAATTAGGTGAGTGAAACCTACCCGTCACTGAATCGATGACAGCCTTAAACCGAACTCGCACCTATTACTTAGCTTCGCTATTGCTCGCTGAGTAATGTACTCATTGAATATGAAAAAAAATAAACCTGCGTATAAGAGAGTATTACTTAAATTAAGTGGAGAAGCATTACAGGGAGAACAAAAATATGGTATGAACTCCCATGCTATGGTTTCAATAGCTAATCAAGTAGGTAATGTATATAAATTAGGTGTTGAAATAGCCTTAGTTATTGGTGGAGGTAATATATTTCGTGGTCTATCTGCAGATAGTTTCGGCATAGATAGATCAACTGCAGATTATATGGGTATGCTTGCTACAGTGATAAATGGGTTAGCTTTGCAGGATTCGTTAGAAAAACTCGGAGTAATAACTAGAATTCAGACAGCGATAGAAATGAAAGAATTGGCAGAACCCTATATCAGACGTAGAGCTATAAGACATCTCGAGAAGGGTAGAATTGTAATCTTTGTAGGTGGGACCGGCAATCCTTACTTTACAACTGATACTACTGCAGCATTAAGAGCAATAGAAATAGGAGCAGAGATTATTCTTAAAGCAACTAATGTAGATGGAGTTTATTCATCTGACCCTAAAAAAGAAAAACAAGCAAAATTATATAAAAGACTTGAATATATAGAAGTAATAAAAATGGGCTTAAAAGTAATGGATTCTACAGCTATCAGTCTTTGCATGGATAACAATTTACCAATTATAGTGTTTAATTTAGCAAAAGAAGGTAATATAAAAAGAGTTATTTTTGGCGAAAAAATTGGCACTGTAGTTAAATGAAGACAGAACTTATGGAGCGACCGAAGGGAGTGAACATAAGTTCTATGTCTGAATTTACCCCGCCCTCTAAGCAATATGTATTATATTTATTTGCTCAGGGATAAAAGAGATACTTTAAAATAAGAAGCATAGAGGGCGGGGTAAATTCGCATTTACACAAACATGAGGGGGCTATTATGCAAGTGGAAGAAATTTTAAAAGAAACAGAAGAAAAAATGGTTAAAAGTATTGAGGCAACCAGAAGGGAATTTTCTGAAGTAAGAACTGGGAGGGCTTCTACAAGCCTGGTAGAAGGAATAAAAGTAGACTATTATGGAACTCCAACTTCCTTAAAACAGTTAGCTACACTTTCAACTCCAGACCCTCGTCTAATAGTAATTCACCCATGGGATGCATCAAGTCTAAATGATATAGAAAAAGCAATACTTAGAACTAATATAGGACTTACCCCTAATAATGACGGGAAAGTGATAAGGCTCAATATCCCTGAATTGACTAAAGAAAGAAGGGAAGAATTGATTAAGCTGGCGAGAAATATGGCAGAAGATTGAAGGGTATCTATTAGAACAGTCAGAAGGGATGCTAATGATAAGATAAGAAAGATAGAAAAAGAAGAAAAAATTTCAGAAGATGAAAGATATAAGACTCAGGATAAAATTCAAAAATTGACTGATAAATATATAACTCAGATAGATAAGCTTTTAGAAGATAAGGTAAAAGAGTTAGCCGAATTCTGAATAAAAGCGAGCCGCTAGCTCAGTTGGTAGAGCATCGCCCTTTTAAGGCGGGTGTCCCGAGTTCGAGCCTCGGGCGGCTCACCAATTTTTAGGAAAGCCAATACATCATGCACCAATAGATGGGATAGAATTTATATATAAAAGGATAAAATATAGCGTAACTGCTCTGGTATATAGATGGATACAGAAGTCAATTTTTAATGATGGTATAGAGAGAAATAAAGATTACGCAGTGACGAACTTAGAAAACGGAAAATGTGTTTTTTTAAGATTAACATCCTATTATATAGCTCGTTATGGTTTTTTATGAAGGGAATATATCTTATCGTGTTGAACCTCATCAACAACTAAAATTAATCTACATACAAAATTAATCATTCATCTCTCTTCTTTTTCCATCTTCTATTTCTTAACCTACCACAATTCAGGTAAATTTGACTAAACCAATTTTATCGGGTATAATAAACGCTAACAAATTATTAATCTGTAAATATGAAAAAATTTGAAATAATTAATCATACCGCAGATACAGGTATAATAGCATATGGAAAAACATTAATTGAATTATTTGAAAATGCAGCAAGTGGAATGTTTAAGATTATTACCGATGCAAAAAAAATTGAACCCCTACAAAAGGTAGTTTTTAAATTAGATGCCCCTAATTATGAAGAGTTATTAGTATCGTGGCTGAGGGAGTTATTATATAAACACACTGTACAAGAATTACTTTTCTCTGAATTTAAGGCTAAAAATTTATCCCAAACAAGCCTAAGAGCAGAAGCATTGGGAGAGAAGTTTGATATAGCAAAACA
>CAYOMG010000085.1:0-4592 GCA_964404995.1 uncultured Planctomycetia bacterium
TCTTTTCCGAGTAGCCTGTTCTGATAAAGAATTAGATAATAATGAGCTTGAGATGATAAGAAAAATATCTGGACTGTTTAGGCTTACACATTCAGATTTTGTCAGTGCGAAGATTAAAGTAAAGAAAGAATGCGGTTTAGATACTGCAGGATTATAACCTTAGCGTACATATAAATAGAGAAAATGCAGAAAGAATCCGGATAGTCTTTTTGCTCCTGATAGATAATAATGGAGGCATAGCGGACCAGAGGAAGTCATAAAAGATATAATCGGAATTTCGTCTGGTAGTATGCTAATTAGAAATGAATATAGGTATGATGACTGCCTGGAATCAGGATGCAGGACCTGCTATATGTGCCCAACTTTTAGCAAGGCAATGGGTGAAAGATGGAAACAAGGTAAAGATTTTTTCATATGTTCTTTCTGATTTTCATGGTGCAGCTATTATAAATAAAGATGAGGAATTTGTTTGTCGTTGTTTTAGCACTAAGGAAAAGGCTTATCTTGACCCCAGGCCAATTTTAGAATGTAACTTTGACATTTTTATAACCAATGACTTAGGTATGTTCCCGATGGTTGAACTTGCCAAGGTGTTTCCTTTAATAAAAAGAACAGCAAAGACTATAAATATAATCCATGAATCTATTCTTTCCTCAGAGCCATCCTTCTATAATTTTAATTGGGATAAAGTAGTCTGTTTTGATAAAAGATATAAAGATTTTCTATCAAGAACATATCCTTCCAAATTAATTAGCATTATTCCTCATCCTATTTATCCCTGGAGATATGGAGATAAAATTAATGCAAGAAAAAAGTTGCATTTATCATTAGATAAATATATACTATTTGTGTTTGGGCAGAAATTAGACGAGAAGTTGAGAATATTAGGAAGCTTGCGTGTTCTTTCAAAAAGGTATAATATTCTTTTGTTAATAGTCAGCCTTCAATCTCCAGGACATTTAAAAGAAAATGGTTTAACAATAGAGTTTAGAAAAGAAACCCCTGATTTAGATAGGTTGTATGACTATTTACATGCTGCGGATGTCCTTATTATAAATAAAGGGTTGTTAGAGAAGAATGTAGTTGTACCAACGACTATTTACCAGTGCCTTGGTTCTGGATGCCCAATTTTATCATATGACTCAAATTTAGTTGAGCTTATCCCCGATGTAGTGGTTATTAAATATAGAACATATGAAGAGCTTGAAAAAAATTTAATAAGATGCTTTGAAGACGAGAAATGGATGAAGAAATTGAGACGAACTCAGGAAGATTATGTAAAAAAATATTCTCCAGAAAGAATAGCAAGGACATATCTTGAACTTTTTAGATAATATATCATATAGAGTTGATATAATGATTCCGCAGATAAAGATTAAAGAGCTACTGACTGATTTATGCTTTGCTCTGTGTAATCTTTTTAAAAATCTATATAATCAGGTATAATTTATGGTTATATTTTAAAATTATACCAAGGGAGGAAAAGAGTGAGGATAGGGATGATTGGTGCTTGGAATACGGATAGTGGAGTAGCTGTACATGCCGAACCAATTGGAAAAGCATGGGTTGAAATGGGGCATGAACTTACTGTCTTTAGTTTTACAGAGGATGATTTTCATGGAGAAGGATTTACTGGTGAAGATGAAGATTATGTAATAAGGTGCATGGGGACCAAGAAAGCAAATTTTCTTGACCCAAGGCCAATTTTAAGACATAACTTTGATATTTTTATTGTTCAAGATCTTATGATGCTGCCAATAGAAAATCTGGTTAAGATTTTTCCTCTAATCCGCAAAAAATCAAGGACAGTACATATTGTCCACGAAAATAGTCTTCCGGAGGATTCTCAATTTTATCAGTTTGACTGGGATAGTGTAGTCTATTTCAGCCAGAGACAAAATTTTTTGAATACAGTTTATCCAGAAGCTGAACGAATTCACTTTCCCTGTTTTCCTTTAAGAGAAGGTGATAAAATTAGAGCGAGAAAAAAATTAGGATTACCACTGGATAAAAAGATAATTTATGAGTTCTGTCAAAGTGGATACCGTCCTTTTCTTAGAGAACCGCCCTCTGAATTGAAAGATGGAACGATACTGTTAATTTTAATTCCTTCAGATTATCAATTTCTGGAAGAAGAAAATCCTCCTCCATGGATGGTTGTTCGTAGAGAGCAGACCCTGTCTCACGAAAAGTTTGACGACTATCTGTTTGCTTCAGATGCAGTGATATTACATAAATTTCAGAGTCGTTACCATGCAGTGGTTTCTTCCACGGCGTTTCAGGCTTTAGGTGCTGGATGTCCAATGCTTGTTCCTGGCAAGTCTGATTTTTTCTTTCCATTTGAAGAAGAAGTAATTCGGTATGTAGATTTTGAAGATTTAAAAGGGACTTTAATTGACTTGGTTAGAGGTGGCATAAGATTCAAAGCTTTACAGGAGAAAGCGGTGCAATTCGTAAAGGAAAATTCACCAAAAAAAATCGCTGAAAAATATATAGAGCTATTTAATTCATTACTGAAAATTAAAAATGCTTGAAAAATTTGAAGGTAATCCAATTATTAAACCATTACCTCAAAATGCATGGGAGTCAAAATGTGTCTTTAATTGCGCTGCGTTTTATAATGGAGATAAAGTCCATATAGTTTATAGGGCAGTAGGGGATGATAACATTTCTCGTCTTGGATATGCTTCTTCTTCTGATGGGTTTAATGTGGATGAGCGTTTATCTGAACCAATATTTACTCCTAAAGGGAAATTTGAATTAAATGGCTGTGAAGATCCAAGAATAACAAAAATTTGTGAAGAATATTATATGTTTTATACTGCATTTGATGGTCGTGTTGCCCAGATTGCCCAGGTAGCTATTAAGGCAGATGATTTCTTGGCTCATAAATGGAGATGGGGGAAACGGATTTATCCTTTTCCTAAAGTTAATAATAAAGATGTAGTGTTATTTCCAGAGAAAATAAAAGGGAAGTGGGTATTATATCACAGGATATCTCCACATGTCTGGATTGCATATTCTGATGACCTTGTGCATTGGAAAAACTCTAACATTGTTATTATGCCCAGAGATAATAACTGGGAGAATGCAAAAATAGGAGCTGGTGCTCCACCGATAAAAACTCCCCGGGGATGGTTATTCATTTACCATGCTGTGGATAAAAATAAGGTTTATCGGCTTGGATTAGTTCTTATTGACCTAAACTATCCAGAAAAAATAATCTATCGTTCAAAAGAGCCTATTCTTGAGCCAGATAAACAACACGAGAGAGTAGGTGATGTGCCAAATGTCGTTTTTACTTGTGGTGCTTTATTAAAAGGGACAAGGCTCTTTGTTTACTATGGTGGTGCTGATACGGTTATATGTGTGGCTACCAAGAAGCTACGTGATGTTTTACCGGATTAGCTTATCACATCAGAAAAAGGAGACAAGTGTCATTTTAAAGTGCACTTGTCGTTTTTCCCTAACAAGAAAAATATGAATAAGATTAGAGTTGGTATAATTGGGGCGTCCAGTTTAGTATCTGGTATGCTGTTAAAATTATTAGCCAGTCATACATATACAGATATAACTTTATTGGTGTCAGATAGCCAAAAGAATAAAGATATTAGCAATATTCACAGATTTCTAAAAGGTGTTTTTAATATTAAGACTTCTTCTTATCACACTGAAGAAATAATAGAAAATTGCGATTTAGTCTTTCTTGCCAAACAGCATGGTGAATTTTTGGAAAAGACAGCATCGTTAATTAAAAAAGCAAGAGAAAAACATAATATTAGATTCATTGATTTAAGTGCGGATTTTAGATTAAAAGACGGTTCACTCTATGAAAAATGGTATAATGTCAAACATATACATAGAGGACTATTAGAGAAAGCTGTTTATGGGATTTCAGAATTATATACTTCAAAGATAAAACATGCATTTTTAATCGCAAATCCTGGATGTTATCCAACCTGTGTAATTTTAAGTGTATCTCCTTTATTTGCCAATAAACTTGTTACTAAAGAAACAATAATAATCGATGCATACTGTGGAGTGTCTGGAGCAGGAAAGATACCTAATGAGAGAAATTTGGCAGTTGAGGTCGAAGAAAATATTAAACCTTACAGAATAGGAATACATCCTCATATTCCAGAAATGGAACAAGAATTAAGTGTATTAGCTAATGAAAAAATAGATGTTTTCTTCGCACCGCATGTAGCCTCTTTTAAAAATGGAATGTTCGCAACAGCATATATTAAACTCAATAGAAAAATTACCTGGGAAGAAATTATTGAAAAATATAAAGAGTTTTATAAAAATAAGCCTTTTATCAGACTTTGCGATAGAAGAGAGTATCCAGAGATACAAAATATTGAAGGCTCTAATTTTTGTGATATAGGAGTTCAGTTAGATGAAAGAACGAATACATGCATGGTAATGAGCACAATAGACAATTTGATTAAAGGAGGTTCCGGTCAAGCTGTTCAAAATATGAATCTTATGTTTGGTATAGACGAAACAGAGGGACTACCTTACTCAAACATTCTCAAAAATAGGAACCAAGAATATAGATAAACAAAAAACTCTCTTCATAATCCCTCTTT